>JANLSA010000076.1:0-8984 GCA_031362085.1 Bacteroidota bacterium
AGTACAGCCAATAACCCGCATCCGGAACAGCCGGACTTTGATCGGCTCCTAAGGCAAGAATATATTTTTTTTTCCGCCACGGAATTAATGCCCTAGCCATAGCGGTCGAAGATAATTGCGGATTGCCCCATCTGGACCGCATCTTAATAAAAAACCGGTTTGTTGTTTTATCGTTTTGTGGCAGATAAACAGTAAGAAAAGGATAGGGTTGATTAATGCCAGTATAAAGTGTCATGATTTCCCAATTAAAAAAATGACCCAAACTTAGCTGCACCGATTTTACTTCGCTATGCAGTTGATGGAATAATTGCATATTTGAAGTTATTCTTTTATTCAATGCTGCATTGCTGATGGAAAGTAATTTGATTGTCTCAATCCAGTTATCAACAAAGTTTAAATAAAATTTTCTGGCAATTTTTTTTAATTCATCCTTGTTCTTTTCAGGGAAAGCATATTGAAGGTTTTCCATGACTACTGCTTTTCTAAACCCGGTAATATGATAAAGGATGATATAAATTAAATCGGCAATTCTATATAGTACAAAAAAGGGAAGTAAGGAAATGAGATATAAAAATCCGTAAACAACGTAATACATTCAAGCGAAGTTTAAAAGTTGAGAAGTTTGATAGTTTAGAAATTTAAGAAGTTTAAAGTTCAAATCACTTAAACTTAACTCCTTTAAGTTCTGTTTGTATTAAATGGTTTATTAATGAAAAAACTAGTCGTTGTACTTCATCTGCCAATCCTTTAAAATGTTTGTATTGTTCGTTTGAAATTACATCCCAATCAAACGAACGGGATAGTTGTGAAATTGCTTCCATAATGGAACCATGTGCAATAGTAAGAAAATGTTTAAACTCGCCATTCCCCATTCTTCCAAATCCTTCTGCAATATTATCCATTACAGAACCTGATGATTTTTTTAGTTGATTCAAAATTTCAAATTCTTTTTTTTGTAAAAAAGTTGGAAAAAGTTGTTTTAACTCCAGGCAAAAAAATTTTGCTTTCTGCCAGGCAATTATATCTTCTAATTTATTGAATGTTGCCATAAACTTTTAAAATATTGAACTAATAAACTTTAAAGAACAATATTTTGAACGAGTTCACTCTTTCCCGGATAGTCAGTATTGAAATGGAGACCCCTACTTTCTTTACGTAACGATGCACCTTTCACAATCAAATAACCAACCGTAATCATATTACGCAGTTCGAGTAATTGAGGAGATAAAGAAGTATTTTGATATAACTGTTCTGTTTCTTCCCATAATAAATCAAGTCGCCGGATTGCTCTTTGTAAACGAACATCATTGCGAACAATACCAACATAATCACTCATTACCAATTGCAGTTCTTTTAAACTTTGTGTAATAAGAATCATTTCTTTAGGCTCAGTTGTTCCTTTTGCATTCCAATCCGGAACAGCCCCCCCACCCCCCGAAGGGGGGATCTTAGAGTCGTCAAACCCGTAATGTCTATTTTTGCTATCAGAGTTCAAAGCCCCTCCTTCGGAGGGGTTTGGGGAGGCAATATCCATATAACAGCGATGCGCAAAAACCATTGCTTCCAATAATGAATTTGATGCCAACCGATTTGCACCGTGCAGACCTGTACTTGCACATTCACCACAGGCATATAAATTTTTTATACTGCTTCTTCCCCACTCATCTGTTTTTATTCCACCACAACTGTAGTGTGCAGCCGGCGCCACAGGTATCATTTGTTGTAAAATATCAATACCGATGCTTAAACACTTTTTATAAATGTTTGGGAAGTGCTCTGTAAATTTTTCTTTATTAAAATGGCGGCAATCTAAAAAAACATGCTCTGTACCGGTTCGTTTCATTTCGCTGTCGATTGCTCTTGCTACAATATCTCTTGGTGCAAGGTCTTTTCTGGCATCATATTTTTCCATAAAAGCTTCACCATTTTTATTTCGAAGTATACCACCATCGCCGCGTACAGCTTCTGTTATTAAAAATGCCTGTCCGCCAACCCCCGCTTCGTATAAGGCAGTTGGATGAAATTGTATGAACTCCATATTTTCAATCCGCCCTTTTGCACGATATACCATTGCTACGCCATCACCCGTAGCTATTGAAGGGTTTGTGGTTGTTCTATACACTTGCCCATTGCCACCTGCAGCAAGCACCGTAACACCTGCAATTATTTTTTCAATTTTGTTCGTATGTAAATTCAAAACATATACTCCATAACATTCTATATCGGGTGTCGATTTTGTTATTAAATATCCCAGATGATGTTGTGTGATAATATCAACAACAAAACAATGTTTGATAAATTCAATATTTTTTTGTTTGCTTACCGCTTCTATTAATGCCCGTTCCATTTCTTTACCCGTTACATCTTTATGATGCAGTATGCGAAACTCCGAATGGCCACCTTCTTTTCCTCTTTTATAATCACCATCATTTTCTTTATCGAATCTTGCACCCCATTCTATTATTTCATTTACCCGTTCAGGCCCTTCCTTTACTACAATCTCTACCACATTTTCATTACACAATCCATCACCGGCAATTAAAGTGTCTTCAATATGTTTCTTAAAACTGTCGTTCTCCAGATCATTCACCACGGCAATGCCACCTTGTGCATATTTTGTATTTGTTTCATCAGCCGATGCTTTGGTTATTACCGTTACTTTTTTATCGGGAAACTGATGTGCCGTTTTCAGTGCATACGTAAGCCCGGCTATACCCGAACCAATAACTAAAAAATCTGTTTGTTGCATAGTTGTTTTTATTCAATTTATTCTGCCGATGATCTTCTAATGTAAATTACAGCACCCATCACAATCAACAACTGAGCAAATGCATAGGTTGTCATTATCAAAATACCGGCATACTCAAACGGTGCATAAAATTTATTTATCGCTAACAGGGTATCCGATGCTACAAATAAAATTGCCCCCATCATCAGGCTTCGCCCGGCTTTTTTAAATTTTATACCCGGCAGATGCAGGGCAAGTGCAAGCATACAGCTGATAACTGCACCATATATAATAACAGGAATTTTCATTGTACCCAAATGCGGAAATAAATAAAAAATTAATACTGCATAATAAACGGCCACGAGTCCAATGATTATCCAGTTTGTTTTTATTTCGCTTTTCAATTTTACAACATTAAAAAAATCGATATAACAAATATGTGCAAGCAAAAAAGAGATAAGGCCTAAAATAAAAAAAATACTTCCATTGGGTTCCAACATAAGCAGTAAATCACCGGCAAAAGAAAAAACAAGTGCAGCGATGATCCATTTATACAAAACTGTTTTTATCAGTGTAACAGAAGTAATTATATATCCGATCAGTAAGGGAGCAATAAAAATTTTTGTAAACCAGCGTAAATCTTCATTATCTGTCGCTATTGCAAAAATATCCGCTGCGGTAATTATAAAAAATAATACTAACCAGGTTGTTCTACCCATACTATTTTCTTTGTTTTAAAAAATTTCAATCAGCAAATTGATATCCCAGACATTTTTAAATAAGTCCTCCGGGATATTTTCAATTTTAAATCTCAATCCACGCATCACTTTCCTTAATCAAATTAATCAATTCATCAACTGCTATTGCACTGCTTACATTTCGTTTTACAACTTCTTTTCCTTTGTACAATGTAATTTTCCCCGGGCCACTACCTACATAACCAAAATCAGCATCAGCCATTTCACCCGGACCATTTACAATACATCCCATAATTGCAATCTTCACACCTTTCAAATGATTTGTAACTGCACGAATTTTTGCTGTTGTTTCCTGCAAATCAAATAATGTTCTGCCACAACTTGGGCAACTGATATATTCTGTTTTTGAAATCCGGGTTCTTGTTGCCTGAAGTATGCCGAATGCGGTATTGTTTATAAATTGCTCAGCAGAGAAATTATTTCCATAATTCCTGCCGCTTGCATTTAGTTGTTTATAGTTAGTTGCTTGCAGTTGGTAACTTTCTCCCGACATTCCTAAACAAATTCCATCCCCCATCCCTTCCAAAAACAAAGCACCCGTTTCTGTTGCATAATGAATCAAATGTTCATCAGCAGTTTGCCAGTTACTATCGGTAATATTAATAACAGGGTTTTTTATTTCATTTTTTAAAAACGCACCATATACTTGTCTTATACACTGCATTGCATTTTTATTTGTACTGCTCAGACAGATTATAGTTTTCGGATTATTAGCAAATTTTTCAAGGTACACCGACATCTTATTTTCACCAACGCAATCAATCATTACAAAATTCATTGTTTCACTTATCATTACAGCTTCTGCAAAACCACTATCCTCAAAAATTGGAAAGTATTTAGCCCCCTCCAAATCCCGATTCATCGGGACAAGCTCTCCCACGGCGGGTGAGGCTTTAAGAGTACTCCGCCATGTATCGGGGTACACAATTACTTTCAATGTACCTGGCAAAGCAAAATCAATTAACTGATGGCCGGTAAAAATATAATCAGCTGCTGCATCACTTATTTTCCATTTATCCAGTGATGCATCATAGGTATATCCTACATCTTGTAATGTATCCTGATTAATTTTTTCTATTTTACTTAAATCTGCAATTACAACAGGAACATTTTTACATCCAATATTTCCAACAGCAAAAGTTTCTCTTCTTGTATAATGAAATGGATCGTATGAAAAATTCTGAGTTGGAGATTGCTGACTGCTGATTACTGGCTGCCGACTGGTATATCTCTTAACCAAATCCTTACAAACCGGTATTTCAAATTCCGGATCTTCTGTTAATGATACACGAATCGTATCGCCTAATCCATCTTCAAGCAAAGTGCCAATACCTACCGCACTCTTTATTCTTCCATCTTCTCCATCACCCGCTTCTGTTACACCAAGATGCAGCGGATAAATTTCATTAAACTCATCAAACATTGTTTTTACCAACAAACGATACGCATGTACCATTACCTGCGGATTACTGCTTTTCATACTCAACACGATGTTATGATAACTTTCATCTCGGGCAATTCTTAAAAACTCCATTGCACTTTCCACCATACCAATTGGCGTATCGCCAAATCGGCTCATTATACGATCGCTTAAGGATCCATGATTAGTTCCAATGCGCATAGCGGTACCATATTCTTTACAAATTTTTACAAGTGGTGTAAAGCGATCACGGATTCGATTGATTTCTTCGGCATAATCGGAATCGGTATATTCAATCAGTTCAAACTTTTTCTTATCAACATAATTACCTGGGTTTACTCTTACTTTTTCTACAATCCTTGCTGCAATCTCTGCTGCATTTGGGGTAAAATGAATATCGGCAACCAGCGGTGTATGGTAACCTCTTTTATTTAATTCATTTTTTATATTCAATAAATTTTCAGCTTCATTTTTTGATGGGGCTGTAATCCGGACTAACTCCGAACCGGCTTCAATACATCGGATAGACTGTTCAACCGTTGCCAGGGTATCCATCGTATCGGTAGTTGTCATCGTTTGTACACGAATAGGATGAAAATTGCCCAGCAGTAGATTGCCAATTTTTACTTCTCTTGTTTTAAGTCGATTATATGTTATTAATGATTCGCAGTACTGCTGCATATAATGTTTACCAATTTGCTAATGTTGCAAATGTAGTTTATTGAAGTCAGGTTATAAACCGAAAGCTGTTTTTGAAATGTTGTTAATTTCATTACATCGATGCCTTAGATTTGCCGGGTGAGAAGAAAAAAGAAAAACAGCATACTCGAAAAAATTTTGGTGGAAGATTATGCTGCCGAAGGCAAAAGCCTTGCAAGGGTTGATGGTAAAGTTATTTTTATAGAACAAGCAGTACCTGGCGATGTAGTTGATGTGCGGTTAAGTAAAAGCAAAAAAGACTGGGCCGAAGGAAAAGCTATTCATATTCATGAATTTTCTGCCGACAGGGTAACCCCTTTTTGTTCACATTTTCTTATTTGTGGCGGATGCAAATGGCAAATGCTGCCTTACAAAAAACAATTACAGTACAAGCAGCAGCAGGTTAAAGATAATCTTCAGCGTATCGGGAAAATTGCCCTGCCAGAAATCCTTCCTGTAATGGGGGCAGATACTTCTGAATATTATCGGAATAAACTAGAATATACATTTAGCAATAAACGTTTTTTATTGTCAGGGGAAGTAAAAGATGAAACCATTTCAGCAGTTCAAAATGTATTGGGATTTCATGCCCCCGGTTTATTTGATAAAGTGGTGGATATAGATACCTGTTACCTGATGGCAGAACCGAATAATGCAATACGGCTTGCAGTTAAAAAATTTGCTGTAGAAAATAATTTCACCTTTTATGATATCCGCAACCATACGGGTTTATTAAGAACAATGCAATTGCGAATATGTACAACCGGTGAAGTGATGGTAAATCTTGTTTTTGGGGAAGATGATAAAGATAAACGGGAAATGCTTTTACGATTTTTAATAAAAGAATTTCCCGGCATCACGGCTTTGCTTTACACTATCAATACAAAAATGAATGACAGCCTGTTTGGATTAGAGCCGGTTGTTTACTCCGGCAAAGATCATGTGGTGGAAATGCTGGAAGATTTTAAATACATCATTGGGCCAAAGTCTTTTTTTCAAACGAATACCCGGCAAGCCGAAAAATTGTACCAGGCTACAAGAGAATTTGCTGAACTGACAGGGCATGAAACTGTATATGATTTATACTGCGGAACCGGCAGCATTGGAATTTTTGTAAGTAAACAGGCAAAAAAAATTATTGGTGTGGAGCTGGTTCAGGAAGCAATTGATGATGCAAAAAAGAATGCAGTCTTAAATGAGTTGACAAATACCTCTTTTTTTGCCGGAGACGTAATTGAAATTTGCAATGAAGATTTTTTTGCTGCACATGGAAAGCCTGATGTAATAATTACCGATCCGCCAAGGGTTGGGATGCATGAGAAATTGGTTAAAAAAATATTGGAAATGGAAGCACCGGTTGTTGTGTATGTAAGTTGCAACCCTGCTACACAGGCACGAGATTTAAATTTGCTTTCAGAAAAATATCAGGTAACTAAAATTCAGCCAGTGGACATGTTCCCTCATACCCATCATATAGAAAATGTGGTGCAGTTGAAATTGAGATAAAAAAAATTGAAGTAAACAATAAGCCATCTTCTATTTTAAGGCTTGTTATGCAGAGCGGTTACTATCGGACTAATTTGAAATGAGTGAATCATAGCGAAGCATCTCACCCTCATATCGTTTGAGATACTTCACTCCGTTTTCCTAATTTAATACGTTTCCTAAATTCTCCGTTCAGTATGACAAGACTCTAACGATTAAAAATTTTCAATTTTGAAGTAAGTAAACCAAAAACTCTTTTTCTCTTTTGCACTCTTAGCTTATTTTTACCGAATGAGTAATTTCCAATTTACCAGGCCAGATAATTTCCCCCCCATTGTAAAAAATTTAATAATCATAAATGTGCTGGTGTTTATAGCTCAGCTGGCATTTGATAAAGAATATCAGCTAACCGAAAAATTAGGTTTATGGCCGGTAGAATCAGAGCAATTCCGGCCTTACCAGATCGTAACTCATATGTTTACGCATGGTGGTATCAGTCATATACTTTTTAATATGTTTGGTTTATGGATGTTTGGGAAAATTCTTGAAAATGTATGGCAGGCAAAACGTTTCTTATTCTTTTATCTGGCTTGCGGATTAGGTGCTGCGCTTACACATATGACAGTTGATTATTTTCACTATAAAGATTTATTCGCTTATACAAAATTCTTAACCGGTGATGGGCAAACCGATTTGGCATATCAGTTATTGCAAAGCAGAATAGGCCCTACCATCGGTGCATCGGGTGCGGTTATGGGAATTTTTGCAGCATTTGCTTATACATTTCCAAATACAGAATTGTATATCATGTTTATTCCTGTTCCAGTCAAAGCAAAATGGGCGGTATTAGGTTTGGTTGCAATCGATTTATTTAGTGGAATTGGTAAATTTAGTGGCGATAATGTTGCTCATTTTGCCCATCTCGGAGGCGCTATAACCGGATTTATTATAGTTTATATCTGGAAAAAAACCAACCGAAGATCTTTGTATTAATTTTTAATAGCCAATTAACAATGGGTAGTTTAAGAATAACCTTCTAACAATTTTAAATTTGCAGTACAATGGGAATTTACGACCGGGATTATAATTCTGAATATGAAAATTTTGTAAAGCGAAAAAGTATTTTCGATATTAAGGGCAACTCCTTATTTATTCTTATCGCTATCAACCTGCTTTTGTTTGTCGGTTTACAGATGATGAATCTTGTATATTTTTTTGTAAATGGTAAAGAAGCTGGCGGTATCCTGTTTAATGACCAGGTAATGAATTTGTTTGTATTACCGGCCGATGGTAATAAATTATTATACAAACCCTGGACATTGATCACTTACATGTTTACACATTTTGGTTTATGGCATGTTTTTTCAAACATGCTATGGCTTTGGGCGTTTGGTTCCATCTTAAAAGATTTGAGTGGCGACAAACATATCGTTCCGGTATATATATACGGAGGATTGGCGGGTGCATTATTTTTTATTCTTTCGTATAATCTGTTTCCTGTTTTTCAAAGCAGCGTTCCATACTCCAGTTTGATGGGCGCCTCTGCCGGTGCAATGGCAATAGCCGTTGCTGCTACTACTTTATCACCCGGCTACAGAATTTATCCGATGCTTCGCGGTGGAATTCCTTTATGGATATTGACAGGCTTTTATTTAATTATTGATTTGGCAACGATACCAAATAGCAATCCCGGTGGCCGCATATCACATCTTGCCGGGGCATTGATGGGTTTTGTATTTGTTTTATTTTTAAAAAAGAATATAAATATCGGTACATGGATAACTAATTTTTTAGATTGGGTGAATAATCTTTTCAATCCCAATAAGCCGAAACGGGGTAAAGTAATAAAGAGTGAATTGTTTTATTTTATCGAGAATGATATCAACCCGTTGTT
>JANLSA010000155.1:0-2101 GCA_031362085.1 Bacteroidota bacterium
TATTTTTCAAGTTCATCAGTGGTTTTTGATTTGTACTGGTGCTGAAAACTTTCAAAGTATTGCAGGTTGGTTTCATCTTTAAGCAGATACTTTTCGGCAGTTTTAAAATCATTATCCAGTACGGCACGTATAAAAGCAGTAGCTACATCTGTATCAGTAACAGGGGTAGTTTTTGCAGCATTTTTGCAGGAAATAAATGCTGCAAAAAAAAGGACAGCATAAATTATTTTTTTTATCATAATTAAAGTTAAACATCTTTGGGTTATGACTAGTCCTAAAAAAACGATACAGGATTAATAATAAATAAAAGTACAATTTTTAAACAGTAGCAAGCTCACACTTGCTACTGTTTTTTGTTTTATAAGTTCTCATTTGTATTTTGTTTTGTTGATGCATTTGTGCAGGTGTAAGCATATAATTTGAATAATGTGGCCTTTGGTTATTGTAAGTAGTAATAGATTCTTTTACAATCTGCCTCATAATATCGATTTGCTGATGATAAGTGTCAATCATAAATTCCTGTTTTAAAATGCCATTAATTCTTTCTGCCACGGCATTTTCATAAGGGTCAGATTGCTGCGTCATGCTGCATTGTATGTTGTTTTTTCTTAGTAACATCTGATAGTCATCACCACAATACTGAAGCCCTCTGTCTGAGTGATGTATTAATGGTAACAGCTTATCCTTTCTGTTTCTGACAGCCATTTTCAAAGCCATTAAACTACTTTCTGCATTCAGGTTATCGGCAACATAGTAACCCATAATTTTCTTAGAATAAGCATCTGTAACGAGGCTTAAATAGCAGGGCTTTTCTCTTTTCCCTATGTAAGTTATATCTGATACCCACACCTGATCAGGCCTGTGAATGTGCAGGTCAGCAATTATATTTTGATGCTTCCTGAACCGGTGATGTGAGTGGGTAGTTACATGATAGCTACGTTTGGGCGCTACCAGTAAATGATTGGCCCTCAGGATATCAAAAAATTTATCCCTGCCTATTTTCATCGATTGAAGTTTAGCGGATAAAAGATAGTACAGTTTCCGGGTGCCAATCCGGGGCATCGATTTTCTAATACCCATTATCATAACCACTACCTCACTGGCTTTAGTTTGTTTACTGATCCTTGTTCTTATTTTCCGGTAATAAACCTGTCTGTTTATCCCGAACAAATGACAGGCAAACACTAAGGTTTGTTTTTGTTCTTGTCTGAAGTGCTCGATTGTTCGGGTGGTGAGTTTTTTCTGATATCTATTTGATATTCTTTCTCCGCAAGGTTAATCATCATATCGAAGATGATAGCTTTACTGTCGGCCACATGCGCCTGCTGCTCCAGCAAAGCCTTCTGCTTTTCCAACAGTTTTACCTTTGCTTCCAGTTCCATGATCTTTTGTTCCGGACTTTTAGGCATATTTGAAGGGGTTTGATTCTCCCAATCAAAATTACCAAATTTTCTAAGCCACGAAACTAATGTAGAACGGGACTGAATACCATACTGATGTTGGGATGCTGTAATAGATAATTTCCCCTGCTCAATCTGTTGTACAATCTGAAGCTTTAAAGACATACTGTAATCTCCCTGGGTACGCTTTACATAAGTTGACTTTACTGACATAACGATGTTTTTTAGTGTATCGCTATTTCAGGACGGGACATTAAGCCAAATAAAAAAGCACCCTAATTTTATGGGGTGCTTTTTTAATCTGGTTATATAATTTTAATTATGCAGTTGCTTTGCAGCCTCTTCTAATTTTTTTAAGGCCTCCGGATTTTTTTCTTTCAACTCATTCATTTTGTTCAATCCTTCTTTCATTTTATCAGCTAAAGAATCTACGTTCATTTCTTTTAATTTATCAAGCCCACTGTTTAAGCTATCCATGGCTGCTGCACCATCCATACCTTTTTCTTTCATTTTTTCTGCACCCATTTGCATCATCGAGGCTTTATCAAAAGCCACCTTCCAGGCACCGCCTTCTTTCTTTAAAATAAAATTTGTGCTTTCGCCACTGCTCTTATCCTTAACAGCTACAGTGGCTTTATCACCTTCAATTTTCGATTCGCCAAATTCCATTTTGGACTTATCAAATTTATCTTTTTCTTCAG
>JANLSA010000161.1:0-8179 GCA_031362085.1 Bacteroidota bacterium
AGTTTTGGTCTTTTTTTAATCCAGGCCATAAACTATGGAAGTATTAAAACATACGAGGGAAATTACTTGCAGGCTAACGAAGACTCATTTAACATTGGAATAAATAATACAGATAACATTCCGGTAGTCCTTACTACTTACCCACCCGATGCAACGATTAATATGGCTCTGGTTGATTCAATAAATAAAGTTATACTACCTGACGGCTCAGTTAATTTTACATTGTATGGAGTTGTAGTTACTGCACCTATACCATGTGGTACTCCTGTTGTGGTTGTAGCAGATCTATGGTCCAGCCAGACAAACAATGCACAACGTGCCCAATGTGTTAGTTGCGGTATCATGTACTCTGCAGGTTATATCAATGTAGTTGGATTAGTTAATTGCAGTACGCTTATATATACAGGTTTGGTTACAAACAATACCGGCACCACGCTAAATGGATTTTACAGCGTTTATGCCGATATAAATGGTGATGGCTTTTTTACTTCTTATACAGATACACTACTGCAAGGCAGTACCGCTTACACCGTTGGGCCATTTGCAACTATTACGATCACTGGGTCTGTACCTAGGGCGAATATCAATAAGAATATATTTGTCGTATTTACACAATCTACTGGAACAGGAACCGGCGCATCGAGAGTAATTTTGTTTACCAGTACACAATGTGCCCCATTGCCGGTAACTTTTAAATCCTTTAATGCAACCCGCACAAGCAAAACGAATGTGCTGGTAAAATGGGAAACGGTATCTGAAATAAATAACAATGGTTTTGCCGTACAAAGAAACAGTGGAAGTAATAATTGGGAAACGGTAACTTCTATAAATTCACAGGCACAGAGCGGCAACAGCAGTACTTTATTTACTTATACGTTTAATGATCTTAATTCAAATAAAGGCATTACCCAATACCGCATTAAACAGACAGATATTGATACCAGAGAAAAGTATAGTGAAATAAGGGCAGTGCGTGGTGATGCACAAAACAGCAAAATCATAGTGTATCCGAATCCCAGTAATGATGGCCAGGTGAATATTGTGTTTGAAAATAAGGAAAGCATCCGTGATATCAGTTTAACAGATATGAGTGGCCGGATAGTTAAGCAATGGATGGGTGTTACATCAAATACAATCCGCATAGAAAACCTGGTTACCGGCATTTATACATTAAGAGTGATTATGAAAGAAACCGGGGTTCAATCAATGGAAAAAATTGCTATTACCAAACATTAACCTGAATCTTCAATTAAATATTTTACTTAAGAAAAGCTCCTTACCCGGAGCTTTTCTTTTAATATAATGCAATTTTTTTTTCAATACTCAATGAAAATCATATCTATTTTAACAAGAGTTTGCCTTATCAACTCATTTATATGAATGATACAACTTAATAAGAATGTTGTATAACATCTGCCGGTTTATTCTGCTCATCTTTGTTGAGTAACAAATCCGTTACTCTATAAAACTAAAATAAAATCATGAAAAAAATTAATGTCCTTATTTGCATAGCCTTGCTTGGGTTTACGATGTTCTCCTGCAAAAAAGATAATGCAAACTCTTCTTATCCGTATGCTATCAGAATGACTGACGCACCCGGACCATACACAGCGGTCAATATAGATTTGCAGGGTGTAGAAATAACAGGAAGCGGCGGAAAAACAGTAATGCTAAATGTCCATACGGGTATTTACAACCTGCTTAATTTCTCAAATGGTACAGACACTCTGATTACTTCCGGAACACTGGCAGATGCCAAGGTAGAACAGATACGTCTTATTCTGGGACCGAATAACACAGTGGTTGTTGGTAATACAACTTACCCCTTAAGCACACCAAGTGCTGATCAATCAGGTTTAAAACTCCAGGTACATCAAACATTACAAGCCGGTATATTATATAGTGTGCTTCTTGATTTTGATGCTAACAAATCAATTGTAGAAACAGGCAATGGTACATACAAACTAAAACCGGTAATCCGAACCATTGAAGCTGCCCTCAGCGGTGCTATTAAAGGAAAAGTTTTGCCACTGACAACGCTGGCATTTGTAACGGCTACATCAGCTTCAAACGAAACATACAGTTCAGCAGTGAATGTAAACGGAGATTTTCTTCTAATGGGTATTCCAGCTGGAATTTATTCAGTAACGGTAACCCCCGTATTACCTTTATTGCCCGTTATACGTACGAATATCACAGTTACTACCGGGGCAACAATAAATATTGGAACAATCAACTTGTAATTTGATATAAATAAATAATATAAAACACCCCGTACATTAAAACTGCGGGGTGTTTTTCTGAACCCGGTTTTGAAAGAGCATATATATTAAATAAAGTATCAATCGGAATTCGATGAAATGTAATCATTAAAAATTTTTTTTATGACGAATTTACTTTCGAAAAATAAACTAATGCAAAAAACCATCCGGATTACAGGAGAAATAAAAGTTGCTTATCCGGAGCTTTATAAATTATTAGATGAAACACCTTTGCTGGTTTCCTCCGTTAATAACACAAAAATCCGTATGCTGGATTTCGCAAAATATTTTGAAACACTGAAAGAACAGATGAAATATCACGATAAACCCCGTTTTATTTAATTACCCGCCAAAAGAATCTATGAATCTTATAAGTTTTATTTGAAAGCGTGTAATAGCTGACTATCCCAAACGGCTGACCTTTAGGTCCTAAAAATTACCCCGATTATGAAAGCTTTTTTATTTGCGGCAGGCATTATATCCTTTGTACTGTACCGTTCCGAAAAAATGGACAATAACCTGCACGGAACCTGGGAAGGGCGTTATAAATCAATTGAGAAAATGTTTGATGTAAAAATAGTATTTGGACAAAACAATAGCATTGAACTGTACAGTAATGACTTAAAAATAAATGGAAAAACAACAGGCACCTATACGCTTTCTAAAAACAATGAAATTGAGATTATTACCAATCAAAGTAATGAAAATGCAATTTCATATATCATGAATGGTCAGCTAAGCCCGAAAAGAAATTTTGTAAATGGTAATTGGCAGTCCGGCAATAATGCATCCGGCAGTTTTTATATAGCAAAAGCTGGGTTATAAATAAGTGATGAGAGAAAATAAGCATTCTCAATTCAAGGTGGACCCGGGAAAACCCGGGTTTTTTTTTAATTAAGGTTACAATCATAAAAAAGAGGTTACTAAAAGTTTCCAAAGGAGTTTACTGAACGGATTCCGGATAAATGCATATACTTTTTTTTCATGCGAATGATACAACTAATTGATGCAGTTCTGTAACTGTTAGCAGTTAATAAAACTCAATTTTGTATAAAGATTTTATCATTATAAAAAAACTAAAGATTATTATGAAACAAGTATCTATATTCTTAATTAGTATTTTAACCCTGTTGTCAGTTGCGGCACATCCGTATATAAACGGCGATGCAGTTACCATCAGTGTCAGTGGAAATAGAAATCTCCAGGTATCAGTAGATGGAAGAGATTTTAATGTAAGTAACGGGGCCGTAGGTACAAAAACAACAATTGCTGTAAATAATCTTGCCGAGGGCCAGCATACACTAAAGGTAACCCGCACAGATTTAAATTCAATGAGATCGGTCAGCATTACAGCAACCTTTAACCTAAGAAATAATTATGAGATGCTGATAAATGTAAACAGCAATGGTAGTCTTGAATTAATAGAAAACATAAAATCTGGTTTATCAGATAACCAGGCAGCGATGGCCTCTGCTGAATTTAATATTTTGCTGAGAAATGTAAAAGTGCAACGTGCTGCAAGCGGAAGAAGAACGGTAATTTCAAATGCATTTAATAATACCAGTAAATATTTTACCACCGACCAGGTATTACAGCTGCTTCAATTAGTAACAGCTGAAAACTTCAGGTTACAGTTAGCTAAACTTTCGTACCGAGCAATTACTGATCGCAGCAATTTCTTCCAGGTATATGATTTACTTAGAAGCCAGGCCGGTAAAAATGAATTGGTAGCCTATGTAAATGATTACAATGATGGGGTAATTCCGGATATTTCTTCATCTGATGCCGCTTTCAACACTCTCTATCAAACGATACAGCAGCAATGGCCGGTCAGTACTCAAATGAATTCGTTGACTAATGCATTTAATAATACGGCTAATCATTTCACCAGCCACCAGGCAAGCCAGCTTATTCAATTAATAACAGCTGAAACGAACAGGCTTCAACTGGCTAAATTATCGTATCCAAGTATTACTGACCCGGCTAATTTTATCGAGGTATTTAATTTGCTCAACAGCCAGTCTAGCAAAAATGAGCTGACGGCTTATATAAATGATAATTATAATTCGGGAAGTAATTCTAATAATGCAATGAATGATGCAAGTTTCACAACGTTATATCAGGCTATTCATCAGCAATGGCCTGTTAGTAATCAAATGAATTCATTGACCAATGCGTTTAATAATACCGCCAATTATTTTACTGTATACCAGGTTAGCCAGCTTATTCAAATAGTAAGTGCCGAAGCTAACAGGCTTCAGTTAGCCAAATTATCTTACCGTAGTGTGGTTGACCGTGCTAATTTCAGCCAGCTCTATGATTTATTCAGTAACCAGGCCAGTAAAAACGAGCTGATAGCATTTGTAAATAATACCACAAATAATCCGGGCACCAATGTAAATATGCCTATGGCAGATGCAGCTTACACTGCTTTATATCAGAGCATACAAGGGCAGTTTTTTCCGAATGAAAAATTAAATTCACTTACGACCACCTTTAATAATACCAGCAACTATTTCACCACAGCGCAGGCAAAGAAATTAATCCAGTTGGTGTCCTTTGAAAGCAACAGGCTCCTTTTAGCTAAATTATCTTACCGAACTGTAGTTGACCGTGCTAATTTCAACCAGTTGTATGATATACTCAGCAATGAGGCAAACCGGAATGAATTAGATGCTTATGCGAAAGCGTATAAAGATTAAACGGTAATACAAAATTGAAAGAAATTCTTAACCGGGTTTGAACGAAGTTCAAATCCGGTATTTTTTTACAGAGAGGCCTAAAGGCATAATCAATATTTTTTACTGATAAAGTATGGCAAAAAAAAAGTTCCTGTGAAGACAGGAACTTTTAACCAAAACCAACTTGCAGAGTTAATTTTATTGTCCGGAGTAAAAAGATGGTCGGTCGAATGGACTTTTGTATTAACTCTGACTCCTTATGCTTATAGATAGTTTATTCAAATTTTTCTGTTCATTTATTTACTTACATCGGGAGTTATAACAAATGTCTTATAAAGATCTATATCAAAGTTAAAGACATGAAATGCAGTTATACTTACAACCTTCTGTAAAAAAGTTTCATAATTCCCAGATTTCTTAATGAGAATGTGTGTCACAATTACCAATAGTTAAAAGAAATATTGCTTTGCTTGCAGCTACGAGGCTATGCTGAACGTTTTCATGCAGCGTTATTAAATGCCCCTGCTCGAGGGCAACCGTTTCATTTTCTGTACTCACTTCCAGCTTCCCTTTTAACAACTGAAGACTTATTAAATTGGCTGATTGGCGAAAATCAATCTCTGCACCACTGCGTAATGCAATAAGTACCAGCCGCATGCTATTTCCTTTCATCAGCGTAATAGCATTACGCTGGGCGTCTTCCCAACTATGCTCGTATTCTATCTTTTCCATCAATGATGGCAGATCAAAAATAAGTAAAGGACCATCCAGTAATCTTTCTGCATTATGAATGGGTAAATCAGTTTGAAAGGGTAAGATATTCATAATTAATTTTTGAAAATCAGGAACTGTTGGCTTACTGCGGTTACCCAAATACAAAGAGGGACAGTATCACCTTTTGTATTTGATCTTCAATTAATTCTTATAGTATTTTCCGTCCCTGTATAACTCTGAGTATAATTGCAATTACAGCAATAACCAGGAGTATGTGTATCAGTCCGCCGGCATGATAGCCTACAAACCCAACAAGCCACCCGATAATAAGAATGACAGCAACGATATAAAGCAGATTATTCATAATTTATTTTTTAAGGTTTTAAAAATTGTGTCTGTGTTAAACTATTTCTATTCCAAGCTCCATTTGTCTGGAACTAAAAAATCATAAAGCATTAATGATATTATTCAATTCTTCTTTCGTCTTGCCTAATTTAATCTGAAGAACTCCCAGCATTTCATCTTTCTTGCCCGATTTATACAGTAAGTCGTTGTCTGTTAATTCAGCAAATTTTTGTTTAAGTTTTCCTTTCAGCTCATTCCAGTTACCTTTTAATTCTGTTGGATTTGTCATGTTAAAATTGTTTTATTTGTAATTAGATATTTTATTCTACAAAGATGAATTCAATTTTGGTAGTTTTGTTACATGGTTGGAAGTTGTATTTACATCATTCACATATATAAAAAAAGATGACACGGAGTATGTACACCCATGTCATCTCATCTAAAGTTTGCATAATGCTTCATTATTTTCTTACCGTATAAAATGAAGACTGTTTTTATATTCGATAATCGTATGCAACACTTTCAATTTTTCAACAATTTTATTCTTCAGGCTACCTTGCTGAAACTTTTCTTTTTTAACTTCCTTCAGAGCATTTTCATAGGTAATCAGAGCCTCTTCAAAATGCCCGCTGTTTTCATTGCGTAGCGCTTCTACATATAAGGCAACCGGGATACTTTTTTTTCTAACTATATAAGAACGGATGAAGAGAAAAATAAGGGCAATTAACATAGCTGATAAAATGTAGTAATAATTTTGCATAAATAATATTTTTAGTGCTTGAATAACTACAGGTAAAATTGGGTTCAATATTATTCATTTCTATTACATACTTATACTAAAGAGTTACATGTTTCCCATATTTCAGAAAATGAGTTTTGTATGCAGTTAATGTAAACGGAAGAATTAGCCATTTTATAGGAATTACAAATTTTCCGGCAAACGCTGGTTTTTATGTATAATTTGGTTAGATCCGGATAATAATTGGTGAATTCTTTATACATGATCAGCGGTTCAAAAACCACCTTTTGATTTATTGCAAGAACTAAAAAAAATATAAGGGTTATTTCTCCAGTTTATCTTCACGTATAAGCAATTGAGTCAATTTTAAATCATCTATATCCAAATCTCTTTCAATCTGTCTTATCGCTTCATCACTAAATTCCCCTTCTTTATGAAGTTTCAATAATAAGCCTCTTTTAAAATTATTGATTTCGGATTGTGCATTCAGCATGACATCCGGGTGGGACGCTTGTAATTTTTTATTCGTTCGTTTTGCCTTTTTTTGACGACGAACTTCCCTGGTAAAGCTCTGCACCTCCATTTCAATTTTCTTTTTTAAGTGTTCCTGCATTTTATTATCCAATTGTATTGGAAATTCCAGTTCCAGGAAATTTAGTGTATTGGTTGCAAGATATAATCGTAGTTCATTCTCCTCTGCAGCTGTATTATCTGCTGGCTTTATTTTTAACAGGCGAATCAGCAGTGGTAATGAAAGACCCTGCACTACTAATGTTACAAATATGACAACAAATGCAAAGAAGATGATGGAATGCCTTTTTGGAAAGACAGAACCATCATCGGTAACAAATGGCAATGCAAGTGCAGCGGCCAGTGATATTACACCCCTTGTACCTGTCCATGCTACCACTAATACATTTTTCCAGGTATCGGCTTCATTACTACCGGCAGCTGAATCGTCAAAGGATTTATTTTTCTTTTGAAAATAATCTTGCCGGTACGCCGCTGCAAAAACCCAGACGATACGGACTATAATTGTAACAAGACTGATGAGTAAACCATAACCTAAAATTTGAGAGAATGAAGAATTGCCAAGATCTTTTATAATTGACGGTAATTGAAGTCCAATTAAAATAAAAACAAAACCGTGCAATAAAAAAATCAATGTATCCCAAATCACCCTTGTTCGCATTCTTGCCTGGAAAGAAAAAACCTCAGGAGCCCTCCAGGATATAACCAAACCTGTGCTTACTACAGCCAACACTCCTGACATATGAAATTGTTCTGCTGCGAGGTAGGATACAAATGGCGACAACAGTGTAAGGCTTGTTTCTACCACCGGATTGTTTTCTATTTTTTTATGGGCAAAAACAAACAAATAGCCAATGAAAATACCGATCAGGATACCAACACCAGCTACCAAAAGAAATTGAACGCCT
>JANLSA010000207.1:0-7150 GCA_031362085.1 Bacteroidota bacterium
GTGGATGTTTTACAAATTTTAATTTTCCGCTTTCTTCAATGGGTAAAATATTTTCTTTTAAAAAAGATGCTTTTTCTCTTTCATTCGGGTTTACCGCCCAATCCCAATGAGCTTTATTACTCCAGTAAGTTGCATTTTTAAATGCAGGAACTAATTTACTTCCTTCACGTACAATAGAACCACCACAATGATCAAAATGAAGGTGTGTAAGAAAAACATCGGTAATATCATCTTTACTGAAACCATATTTTGCCAGCGATTTGTCCAGCGTATCATCGCCATGCAAATGATAATGGCTGAAAAATTTTGCATCTTGTTTATCACCGTTTCCATTATCAACTAAGATTAACCGGTTGTCATCCTCAATAAGCATACAGCGTAATGCCCAACTGCATAAATTATTTTCATCAGCAGGGTTTATTTTATTCCAGATGGATTTTGGAACCACGCCAAACATAGCACCGCCATCTAATTTGAAATAACCGGTATTGATTGAATACAGCTTCATCAAGAAATGGTTTTTGCTTGTTCTGCCTTACGTGTCCATATTAACAAACCAAGACCAATTATAAAGAATATCATCAACGCAAGTACCGAAGTTCTTTGAGAACCTGTAAGCTCAGTAATAAAACCAAAACTAAACATCCCGATAACAATAGCGATTTTTTCTGATACATCATAAAAACTAAAAAAGGATGCAGTGTCTTTTGTTTCTGGCATCAGCTTGGCATATGTACTGCGGCTCAGCGATTGAATACCTCCCATAACAAAACCAACAACTACAGCCAGAATATAAAATTGAATTATTCCTTCTCTTGGTACAAAATAGGCTGCAATACAAATTAATATCCAGAGAAACACACAAAGCATTAATGATTTAAGATTGCCAATAACACCTGATAATTTTGAAACAGCATAAGCACCCGGTATTGCAATTATTTGAATAATTAAAATAGAAATGATAAGATTGGTAGTTGGAATAGCCAATTCACCTTTTCCATAAAGCGTTGCTGACAGCATCACCGTTTGTACACCCATATTAAAAAAGAAAAATGCAAGTAAGTATCTTTTTAATAGCGGATGATTTGTCAATTGATTCCAAACCTTTCTTAACTCACGGTAACCATTGGTAAGAAAATTATTTTGATTGCCCTCACCCGCAGGCACTGATTTGGGTAAACGGGCTAATGAAAATTGTCCAAATCCCCACCACCAAACACCCACTAATAAAAAGCAAATTCTGTATTGCAATGTGCCTTCTTTATCAATGCCGAACAATTCAGGTTTCATGGCAAAAACAAAACATATGATTTGAAGAATTACGCTGCCAGCATATCCATAAGCAAAACCTTTTGCACTAATTCTGTCTCTGTCCTCCGGTGCTGCTATTTCAGGTAAATAAGAATTATAATAAACCAGGCTTGCCCAGAAACCAATACATGCAATAATCATACACAGGATGCCCAACCCTAATTTTTCCCTGGTAAAAAAAAACATCGTTACACAGGCAATACTGCCCATTGTAAGAAAAAAATTCATAAAACTTTTTTTATTGCCTTTATAATCGGCAATTGAAGAGAGCAAGGGCGAAATAATAGCAACAACTAAGAAAGCAACTGCCAGCGCATAATTATATAAAGATGTATTTACAAACTCACGACCGAATAAACTAACATAGGCCGTACCGCTTTCATCCACCCTGTCTTTTGAAATCGTTTCAAAGTATGCCGGAAAAATAGTGGAAGTAATAACAAGATTGTAAACGCTGTTGGCCCAGTCGTACATTGCCCAGCCGTTTACAACTTTTTTGGAAGCAGTTTGCATGAAGTATTTTTAAGAAGGGGAAAGTAGGAAAAATTTTGGAAAGCCGATGAAATGATCATGGGTCATTTAAATCAAACACAATTGAATCTATTATTTTTTACCCGCTGATCACTCCCGTAAAAATTAATATTAATAAAATAATTCCGGCTATGATTCTATAAATGCCAAAAATTTTAAAACCATAAACTTTTAAAAAGTTGATGAAGAAACGTATGGCAAGTAATGCAACTACAAAGGCAACTATATTTCCAACGATAAACGAAGTAGTGTTCTGAGATGTTTCGGTAATTATCTTAATTCCCTTTTGAGTAATGCCGTTATGTGCCCAGTCTTTTATAAATAAAGAATAGGCAGTTGCTGCAAACATAGTAGGCACTGCCAGAAAAAATGAAAATTCGGCTGCCAGGTTTCGGGTTAATTTTTGCTGCATACCACCAATGATAGATGCTGCACTCCGGCTTACTCCTGGTACCATAGCTAATACCTGCCAACAACCAATGATAAATGAATTTAAAAAACTCAACTGATCTTCCGATTCTATTGTTTGTTTTTTAAAATAATTATCGATAATTATTAAAACAAAACCACCCGCCAGCATTGTTATTGCAACAACGGTTGGGCTGAAAAGCCATTCATCAATTTTATCAGCAAACAAATAACCCATCAATAAGGCAGGTAATACACCAACAATTAATTTTGCATAAAACTGCCAGCGTCGAAATTCAAAAAACTGCCGCCAGTATAAAACCACAACAGCGAGTATGGCACCTAATTGAATTGAAACGGTAAAAAGCTTAACGAAATTTCGATCAGCATCAGTAAGTCCCATGCCCAGCATGTTCTCGGTAATAATCATATGTCCCGTGGAAGAAATGGGAAGAAACTCTGTAATTCCTTCTACTACGGCAATGATAAAAGCTTCGATGATATTCATAAATCAATTAGCCAATTTGCTAATTAGCCAATTTGCTAATTAACTAATTTGTTTTTTCTTTCTGAAGATGGCAAATATTTCTACTACGAGTCCGGCAAGTATTAGAATTGGTGCAATTGTTATGCGGGTAGTGCTGTACACTTCTTTTTCATTAAAGACGCCTGGGTTATCGCTTTTACCGCCAGCCATCAGGAGCATACCAATTGCAATTAATACGACACCAGCTGCCATCCAGATATAATTTTCTTTTGTGAAAATAGAAGGATTGGGATTTGTTTTTGTTTCACTCATGAATGCTTTATTAAGGGGTGCAATATAGGAATTTATCGGATGTCGGTTGCCAGGTTTTGGTAGTCAGTTATAGATACTTCCAGACAACAGACAACCGATGGTGAATACCTTAATAAAGGTCATCCAGCTTCATCCGGATATATTTATTAATACTACGGTACGTACTGAATAATGTAATGCCAATACCCAGTAAAATAAGAAGAAGAAATAAAATTGTAAGTGCGCCGTTGTCATGCACCGCTTTCATCTCCGGCACAAATCTTTCCACAGTTCCAATTCCAATTATTACGGCTGCTGAAGCAATTACTCCGCTGATTAGTCCATTGATGATTGCTTTCGTATTCATGGGTTTTGCAATAAACATCCTGGTTGCCCCCACCATTTGCATTGTTTTAATTAAAAACCGGTTGCTAAACATCGCAAGGCGAATTGTATTGTCAATAAGCACAATAACAACGATAGCCAGAATAATAGCTATCGCCAATAACACAAGACTGATTTTTTTAATATTGTCGTTCAGCTTTTCTACTAATGCTTGTTGATATTCTACTTCCGAAATATAAGTTTGCTTTTCAAGTGTTGCTTTTATATTTTTAAGTGTATCTGCATTCAGATATTCCTGTTTCATTCTGAAATAAATAGCATTGGGCAGTGGATTAAAATCAAGCACTTTTCCGAAATCATCATTCCCATCGCTAAGATAAATTTTACGGGCTTCTTCTTTATTTACAAAATTGACTGACTTTACATACGGTTGCGAAGTTATATATGCCATTAATGCCGTACTGTCGCTAGGTTTCAAATCGCCCCGCAAAATGGCCTTTACTTCCACATTTTCTTTAAACTGATTGCCGAGTTTATTGGCACTTATTATTAACCATCCTATTAGTCCAAGTACAAATAATACAAGCGTTACACCAAGGATGGACATGAAATAAGAAGGCTTGCCACGTTTGATTGATGATTTTCCGGGTTGAGACATTCGATATTGATTTTGTCCAAAGAATTTCTTTGGAAGGTTTATAAGTGGGGCAAAAATAACAGATAAAGCAGTACAATCATTATTTTTGCCAACATCCCTGTCTGACGACAGGCATAATAACGATGGTTACGGCCTGAAATTATTTTTATGGTGTATGAAATGTGATGAATATTTTTTTTTAAGTCTTCTTTCACATCTTTATACATGGTCTCTTGCATTCTATTCTTCCACTGGAAGAATTGCTCCGTTCAACTTTAGTAATTCTGTTGAACATAAAACGGAGGTTTTCAAAATGCTCAATAGGATTACAGAACGTAGAAGAGTGCGACGCAACGAAAAACGATAGTAGTAATAAAGCTGGGAACAAAACGTATAATTTAATACTTACAATTTATAACGTAGAATGGAATACAGTTTCAGAGATATTGAAAAGAAATGGCAGCAACGATGGAAGGAAACAAATGCTTACAGGGTGATAAATGATTTTTCCAAACCTAAGTATTATGTTCTGGATATGTTTCCTTATCCGAGTGGCGCAGGTTTGCATGTGGGGCATCCGTTGGGTTATATCGCATCAGATATTTACAGCCGTTATAAAAGATTGAAAGGTTTTAATGTGCTGCACCCAATGGGTTTTGACAGTTTTGGTTTACCCGCAGAGCAATATGCATTGGAAACCGGGCAGCATCCAGCGGAAACAACAAAAAAAAATATTGCAACATTTAAAAGCCAGCTGGATAAAATAGGATTTTGTTACGACTGGAGCCGCGAGGTACAAACAAGCGACCCGAAATATTATAAATGGACGCAATGGATATTTTTACAACTCTTCAATAGTTATTTCTGTAATACAGAGAAAAAAGCGTTGCCGATTTCTAAGCTGATAGAAAAATATGCTACCAAAGGCGCTATGCCTAAATCGGGTGAACCAATACCCGGAACACATTTTACAGCGGACGAATGGAACAGTTATTCCAAACAACAGCAGGAAGAAATTTTAATGAAACGCCGTCTTGCCTTTAGTGCTTATGGCGAAGTGAACTGGTGTGAAGCATTAGGAACCGTATTAGCCAATGATGAAGTAGTAAATGGGGTGAGTGAACGTGGTGGTCACCCGGTAGAAAAAAGAAAAATGCGCCAGTGGTACTTAAGGATTACATCCTATGCCGACAGGTTGCTTGAAGGATTGGAGAAAGTTGATTTCAGTGACAGCATGAAAGAGATGCAAAGGAATTGGATTGGGAAGAGTCAGGGAGCGGAGATTGAATTTCGCCTCACCCCCAACCCCTCTCCTTACGGAGAGGGGGGTAGCGAACTGCCGGCGTTGTCCGGACATTTCTTTCAGACATCGG
This sequence comes from Bacteroidota bacterium, assembly GCA_031362085.1. Classification (GTDB taxonomy): domain Bacteria; phylum Bacteroidota; class Bacteroidia; order Chitinophagales; family Chitinophagaceae; genus VBAR01. The sequence continues at coordinate 5,384 of JANLSA010000207.1, forward strand.
ATAGAACAAAATGGAAAGCATTAAAGGATTTGTCAAGAGAAAACAGAAAAAATAAAACTGAAGCTGAAGATGTTTTATGGCAGGAATTGCGGAATAATAAACTTGGGTATAAAGTAAGGCGGCAGCATGTGATTGATGGATTTATTATTGACTTTGCATTTACTCAATGCAAACTTTTGATTGAAGCAGATGGTGGTCACCATAATGATGATGAACAAAAGCAATATGATGAAGAGAGAACATCGTATTTGAATTTTAAAGGGTATAAAGTTTTAAGATTTACTAATGAAAGTATTTTAAAGAATACTGAAGGAGTAGTAAATGAAATAAAAAAAGAATTAGATAACCTTTCATCGGAGGGTTCCATTTCCCCCCTCTCCGTAAGGAGAGGGGCCGGGGGTGAGGCGAAATTAAAAGTATACACCACCCGCCCCGACACAATCTTCGGTGTTGACTTTATGGTATTGGCTCCCGAACATGAATTGGTAAAACAGATAACAACAACTGATCAAAAAGAAGAAATAGGCAACTATTTACAATATGTAAAAAGCAGAAGCGATAGAGAAAGACAGGCTGATGTAAAACAAATCACTGGATGTTTTACCGGAGCATATGCAAAAAATCCATTTGACGGAAGAGAAATTCCGATCTGGATTGCTGAGTATGTGCTGGCAGGTTATGGTACCGGCGCAATTATGGCTGTGCCATGCGGTGACCAACGTGATTTTGCTTTTGCAAAATATTTTAATATTCCCATCACCAATATTATCGGCGAACATTATAATGGTGAAGAAGCCAATGCTACTAAAGATGCTGTTTTACAAAACTCCGATTTTTTAAATGGCATGCTGATGAAGGATGCGATAGATGTGGCCATCAATAAAATTGAAGAACTCGGCATTGGTAAAAGAAAAATGAATTATAAAATGCGGGATGCAGGTTTCAGCCGTCAGCGTTATTGGGGCGAACCATTTCCAATCATTTGGCAAGATGGTATTGCATTACCGCTGGATGCAGAAGAACTTCCATTGGAATTGCCGCATGTAGATAAATATAGTCCCGGTCCATCAGGTGAAGGGCCGCTGGCGAATTTGACTGATTGGGTCAATCTCCCCTTTCCGTCAGGAGAGGGGCAGGGGGTGAGGCGAAGAGAAACCTCCACTATGCCCGGTTATGCCGGTTCATCCTGGTATTTTTTAAGATATATGGATCCATTTAATGAAAAAGAATTTTGCGATCGCAAAGTTTCTGATTACTGGAACCAGGTGGATTTATATATCGGCGGAACCGAACATGCAGTAGGCCATTTATTATACAGCCGCATGTGGACGAAAGTGCTTTATGATTTAGGATTGATTGGACATGATGAACCGTATAAAAGATTGGTGAACCAGGGCATGATTCAAGGGGTAAGTGCTTTCGCAGGTATTGTGACATTCTATTTTGGAAAAGACTTTATGGCTACGTTGGATGATAACCAAGAAAAGAAAATCAAAAGAATAAAAGAAAAATATGGTGATCCTGAAAATATTAGGATTTATTTGTCAGATGATTTAATAAAATATTTACGAATTTCTTATTCCAATCCAAAAAACGAGGAGGAACGAGAACACATGGATACTCAAAAGAAAATTTATAATTTTTTATTAAAACCTGTAGGAGAGGATATGGCTGATTTAGATATAAAAGACATAATTAAAATAACGCCATTCAATGGCTACCATAAAATTCATATTCCTATTGAATATATAGATGAAAACAATGTTT
>JANLSA010000221.1:0-6177 GCA_031362085.1 Bacteroidota bacterium
GTATGAAATATATGGGCACCATATTTATGAACTTCGATGCCGTCGTGATTTTCATTATAAACATTGCCTCCCCGGTGATTTCTTTTTTCGAGTACCAGGCATTTTTTCCCCAGCTTGTTTGCTTCATATGCAAATACAGATCCGAATAAACCGGAACCGACGATTAAATAATCATATTCTTTTTTTGCGATACTCATTTGTGGCCAAAAATATTTTTAATAAACAGAACAGATTCTTTTAAAATTTTATTCTTTGCTGCAAAATATTGAAACAAAAGATAAATGGATGCTGTACTTAAAACTACAATAATAAATGTCCAAATCACGGGCAATGAAAAACTCCTGACCCCCCATGCAACCGGAATAACTACAATTGAAAACAATAAACTGAATAAAATGTTTTTTACCGGAATCGTCTTTTTTATTTCAGGCCAGGAAAAATAAAGACAGGTGCTCATCACTAAAAATTCAGTAGCCAGGGTTGCATACGCAGCACCTTGTTCTTTCATAGCCGGAATTAAACTGAACAAGAGTGCAATACTGCAAATACTGCCTGCCATCACCGCCCAAACAATTTTTCGTTCTTTATGCATCGGTGTAAGTAATTGCAATACCAGGAAATTAGTTATACAAATCAATATAGGGAGTGCAGCTAAAATTTGAAGCACCTTTATTGAAGGGGAAAAATTATTTCCGGCAATCAATTGTATGATTTCCGGTGAAAGTATGAACAAGCCAAAACAAAAAGGTAATGTGAACGTGAAAATAAATTCAAGAGATAGTTGATAGTAATGATGAATTTTATCCAGTTCATTTTCCGAATTTAAAAATGAAATTCTTGGAAATAGAATTGTGTTAAATGTTAAGAGTAATAGCAAAGGCATCTTGACTATTCTTAAAGCAAGGGCATAATAGCCCACTATTTCATTTCCCGTAAGAAAGCCAAGAATAATCGTGTCGAAAAAAACATAGATGCTGATAAAAGAAGTGGTGAGAAAAAACCATGTGAGCGGCTTCAGGTGTTGTTTAAATGAAGCAGTGCGGAATGAAATCTTATTTTCTGATAAGACATTGATACATGCAACAACCGCTATGATGATTTGTGATGCAGTAATAATTCCAAAATAAATTATATAATCCTCTTTTTTTCTAATAAATACCAGGATGGCAATAATGCCTGCAATGCGGATAAGAATATTTCTTTTAGCTATAAACTTAAATTTTTCCATCCCCTGCAGATACCATTCCAATGCGAATACCTGTGCAAGAATATACACGGAGCCCAACACAATTAATTCTTTTTCATCATGCATTTTTTTATTCAACAATACGATGAGGAAGAAAATAAATATGCCTGCAAGCATTGAAATAAGATGCAGCAATAAAAGCTGATTGGTTAATTGCGAACGTTTTTCTTTATTGTTTCTCTCTTTCGCAATTTCCCGAACGCCATAATAGGATATACCTATTGAGAACAGGGTGAAAATGAGCCCGGCTGTAAATTCAATGTAGCTAACTTTTCCAATTCCTTCAGGCCCCAGGGTACGTGTAAGCCACGGATAGGTAATAAGCGGAAAAAGCAGCTGTGATAAAGCTAAGGCAGCCTGGTATAGAAATTTATTTTTTAAGTCAGACACGCTGAGTGTGGTTAGAACTGCTAATATAACTGCAAAAAATTAATTGTTTAAAGTTAAGTGCTTAAACTTAATGGGGTAAGATGATAGCAATATGCAATGAGCTACTAAAAATAAACTATAATTGCACTGTAAATTTTAAAAATGAAAAAGGCGGCACCTTATATCTTCTTATTGGTGATGTTGATTGCTGCAATTGCTCTTAAAAGATGCAATAATGCTGATACAGTTTTACCAAAACCCCGAAAAGAGAATACAACAACTGATAAAAACCGGGATCGTGGTTTTGACAGACGTGCTACTTATCTTGAATACAGCAAACATGCAGATTGCAGGATGGATTGCCGCAAAATAACAAAGAAGGAAGTGGAAGATATAATGCATAATGGCGAAATCAATTATAAAAAAAGTGATTTGCAAAATGCCCGATGCCCCCGATATGCTTTGGAAGGTGTAACAAAAGATAATCAAAAAGTGAGAATTGTATTTGCTCAATGCAATGATCATACAAATGTCGTTACTGTTATTGACTTAGATACTGACTGGACCTGTCATTGCCCCGGCGACAACAATTAGAAAATGAAACTGATGAAAATTTTTGTAATTTTTTTTAGAACGATATATAGTCTTTATGGGTTAATCCTTTTTATTGCTATTATGTTGCTCTTATTTCCATTGGTTATTATAGCTTCTTTTTTTGGCCGCATTACGGGTGGTAATATGATTTACAAACTTTGCAATATCTGGGCAGATATATGGTTCTTACTTGTTTTTATTCATCACAAAAATTATTATGAGCAAGATCTTGATAAAGAGAAGCAATATATTTTTGTTGGTAACCATCTTTCCTATCTCGATGCGCCGCTGCTTGCAAAAACGATACGCCGCTCCATCCGTGCATTAGGAAGAATAGAGCTGAGCAATACCCCTGTATTTGGATATATTTATAAACGAGTGGTGGTAATTGTGGATAGAAGTGATGCTGAACACCGTGCAAAAAGTGTACGGAATCTGAAATCAATAATTAAAAAAGGAGTTTCCATTATCATTATGCCCGAAGGCACGTTTAATGAAACATCGGAGCCATTAAAAAGTTTTTTTGACGGTGCCTTTCGTGTGGCCATCGAAACACAAACTACCATCAAACCGTTTTTATTACTCGACGCCTTTGACCGGATGCATTACCGTCATTTGTTTACATTAACTCCGGGAAAAAGCCGTGCAGTATTTTTGCATGAAGTTTCTGTTGACGGAATGACCCTTGAAGATGTACCTGCATTGAAACAAAAAGTATATGAGCTAATGGAAAAGAAATTGATAGAGTATAAGGGGAGTTGGATTAAGTGATGAGTAGTCAATTGTGAATAGTCAATAGTCAATAGTCAATAGTGAGTAGGTTAAACTACAATAAAGTTTTTTTAGAGTTGAATAAATAAAATATTTCAATATTAATATTGCTTAATTGAACCTTGCTTTACGGTAAGGATTGTGCATTGAATAGTTGAATCAAAAATTTCAAATTGTGTACGCTGAGATAATCATACCTCTTTCGCTTCCTAAAAACTATACATGGTCTGTTCCCGGTCATTTAAAAGACCAGGTACATATCGGTTGCCGTGTGGAAGTTAGTCTGAAGAATAAAAAATATGCAGGTATTGTAAAATCGCTGGAAGATACAATGCCGGTATTTTATGAAACCAAAGACATCTTGAATATACTGGATGTGGAACCGGTAATTTTTGAACAGCAACTGAAATTGTGGGAGTGGCTTGCCAGTTATTATATGTGTAGCGAAGGCGAAGTAATGGCAGCAGCATTGCCATCTCATTTTAAACTCAGCAGCGAAACAATTGTTATTTTAAATGAAGAGTATGGTGAAGATTTTTCTGCTCTCGGTCATGATGAATACCTGGTTGCAGAAGCATTGCTGATAAAAAAAGAATTAAAACTTTCCGAAGTTCAGCTGATTTTAGATTCATCGCATGTATATCCGGTCATCAATCAGCTAATCAATAAAAAAGTCTGTCATGTATGGGAAGCGTTGATAAATAAATATGCACCCAAAAAAGATACCTATATTTTACTCAATCCGAAGTATTATGATGAAGCAAACCTGGAAAAGCTGCTGAATGAAGATAAAAAACTACAACGGGCAGAAAAGCAAATGGAATTGCTGCTGGCGTATTTATTTTTTATAAAAACCGAAGGGGAAGTTACAAAGGCCCAGTTGCTGAAAAAAGCAAATGCTACCGATTCACAACTCAAAGGATTGATTGAAAAAAATATTTTAACAGCAGAAAAAAGAAATGTTGACCGCATTGTTTTTTTACCAAAAGATATAAAGGTTGATTTTGAATTGACCGAATCACAACAGAATTGTTTGAGTACAATTCAACAGTCATTTAAAGAAAAGCCGGTTTGTTTATTGCATGGAGTTACCGGAAGTGGAAAAACGGAAGTGTATATAAAATTAATAGAGCAGGTAATTAAAAAAGGAAAACAGGTACTTTATCTTTTACCTGAAATTGCTTTGACATCACAAATCATACGCCGGTTGCAAAAGCATTTTGGCGGTCATATCGGAATCTATCATTCCAAATTTTCACAGAATGAACGGGTTGAAATCTGGAATAAAGTAAAAACGGGTGAACTGAAAGTTGTGCTGGGTGCCCGATCCGCTTTGTTTCTTCCTTTTTCCGATTTGTCGTTGATTGTTTGCGATGAGGAACATGATACATCCTATAAACAACAGGAACCTGCACCGAGATATAACGGACGAGACGCAGCTATCTATTTTGCATCCTTATTTAATTGTAATGTTTTATTAGGCAGTGCAACACCATCACTCGAATCGTATTATAATTCACAAACCGGCAAATATGGTTTAGCAGAATTGCCAAATCGTTTTGGAGATATTCAATTGCCAACAATTACGGTGCTTGACACAAAAGGCATTCCGACAAAAGATAAAACCAAGGTGATGATTTCGCCTGGGCTGAGTGAGGCGATTAAAGAAACGATTGCAAAACAAAAACAAGTTATCTTATTTCAAAACCGGCGGGGTTATACACCTTACCAGGTATGTAATGTATGCGGATGGATACCGCAATGTAAGTATTGTGATGTATCGCTTACCTATCATAAACTCAATCATAAATTAGTTTGTCATTATTGCGGTACTACTTATCAGCCATTGCAAACCTGTGCAGCCTGTGGCAATCATAATTTTTCCCAAAAGAATTTTGGAACAGAACGGATAGAAGAAGTGTTGCAGGAAGAATTTCCCGATGCAAAGATAGCGAGGATGGATATGGATACTGTACGGGGAAAAAATGCTCACGATGTTTTGATACAGCAGTTTGAACAAAAACGGATTGATATTTTAGTGGGTACTCAAATGGTGGTGAAAGGTTTGGATTTTGATAATGTTGACCTGGTTGGTATTTTAGATGCAGATGCTTTATTGCATTTTGCAGATTTTAGAGTGAATGAAAGAGGTTTTCAAATGATGGAGCAGGTGAGTGGCAGGGCAGGGCGGAAAGAGGCGACCGGGAAAGTGATTATTCAAACAACCAATACACAAAACCCGGTATTAAATTATGTAAAGGAACATGATTATAAAAAAATGTATGCTGATGAAATTGCAAAACGTAAGCAGTTTTTTTATCCGCCGTTTTCAAGAATGATTCATTTTACATTCAAACATAAGTTTAAAGAAGTGGTGGAAAGAGCAGCAGTACAGTTTGCCGATTCGCTGAAAATAAAGTATGGCAATTACCTGGTTGGGCCTGCCGAACCTGTGATTAACCGCATCCGTAATTTATTTTTAATGGAGATGATTATTAAATTGCCGAGAGATACAAAACTATTAGCACAATGCAAGCAGGACATCCTGGAGCAGGTAACCGTATTACATAGTAACAAAAGTTTTCGCAGTGTGGTGGTGGTAGCCGATGTAGATGGTGTGTAATTTATTTTTTCTTTTTTAATGCAGCCTTTAATAAATTTTCCTTCACCCGGAATTTTACAATTTTAGTTATCAGTTTTTCCGGCAGTGGCTTATCAAAAGGAAACCGTACAGTACCTTTTGCACCTTCATATTTTGTAAGCTCTTTTTGAAAAGCAGCTATTGCACTTTTAAAAGGATACAATCCGATATGATTTTTATGCGCAGCAAAATAAATAAGCATTCCATTATATTTATAGGCAGGCATCTGATAACTGAGTACTTCTTCAGCATCGGGTGCCGCTGTTCTTATTATTTTCCGAAGTTGTTTTAATAATACTTTTACTTCTGGCGGAAAGAGTGAGATGTACTCATCAACGGTAGTAATTTTAATTGTTCTTTTTTGCATGGGAGTAAAAAATAAGGATAAAAATTACTTTTAATCTGATGTTAAGCGACAAAAAATCTTTTATAAGAATTGTCTCCTTTGACCAGATACTCTACTTCTGTTTTAATGATTCATCTATCATTCCCTTCAGAACTTTCAGATCAATATCCTCCAATTTATTAATAAACAAGCAGCCAACACTGGTCTTGT
>JANLSA010000282.1:0-1601 GCA_031362085.1 Bacteroidota bacterium
TCTTGACCCAACTGCACCTATACAAGTACCTGGATTTTCTTATCAGCCTCCGTTAATTGGACATAAACGATTATTAAATTTTGATGCATATTCTTTTCCGGATGTAGGTGGATGGATTGTAATAGCAGCTGCCTGTCTTGCATTTGCAGTGTGGTTCGCAGAGTGGTATCGTATTCATAAGATGAACAAAAAGGCAAGACTAACTGTTCCTGCTGCTGCGTTACTATTTTCATTCTTTATTAGTTCATGTTCTTCTAAAACAGAACCATTCAATTACGGAAAAGATGAATGCTCTTTCTGTAAAATGGGAATTATAGATACAAAATTCGGTGGCGAAGTGGTTACTAAAAAGACGAAGGTGTACAAATTTGATGATGTGATATGTATGATTCGGTTTTTAAAAGCCGGAACAGTAAATGAAAATGAGTTAGCCAAAAAAGTGATTATTAATTTTGAAAAACAAAATGATTTTATTGATGTAATCAAAACAGTTTTTTGGATAAGCCCGGAATTAAAAAGCCCGATGGGAGGAAATGCCGCTGCATTTAACTCAGGAAATGCAGCAGAAAAAGCAAAAGGGGGAAAAGAAGGGCAATTGATGAATTGGGATGAATTATATAAAAGCAGTAAATGAGATTGTTTCTATTCATATCAATATTTTTTATTTTAAAGGCAACGTCAGCTAAAACGATTGTTGTTGGACCTAACCAGGTTGTGCATTCATTGAAAAAAGCAATAGAACAGGCAAAGGATAAAGACACTATTTTGCTGCAGGCAGGTATTTATAAAGAAGGAAGCATTATTCTCACCAAATCATTGACTATTATTGGTCAAAATAATCCAGTACTTGATGGGGAAAATAAATACGAGACACTTCTTATCAGCGGAAAAAATATTTTAATTAGAGGAATCTGGTTTCGTAATTCAGGTTATTCGGCAATGGACGATTATGCTTCAATTAAATTAGTAGATTGTTCAAATGTGGTTATTGAAAACAACCGGGTAACAGGTTCTTATTTTGCTATTCATATTTCTAATAGCTTAAACGCTGTAGTGAGGGGTAATACAATTATCGGAAACCCTTCGACAGAACAAATGACCGGTAACGGAATTCATTTGTGGAAATCAAGCCATGCCATTATTGAAAATAATAATGTCCAGGGCCACAGAGACGGAATTTATTTTGAGTTTGTTACTTTCTCCTCGATAAAAAATAATTTAAGCGAAAAAAATATCCGGTATGGTCTTCATTTTATGTTTTCTAATCAGGCAGTTTTTGCCATACTGGACATATACTCCAAAAAAATTATCATAAAGTATATTATTAATAATTTTCACATTATTTGAATTATAAATCTTCACTCCTCCAGGATCATCTAAAGTTGCATAGCTGGAATGCTGTACCCTAAATCCTTTAACAGTAACATTATGAGCTTTAATTGAAAGTACCTCAAATTTCCGATCTCCATCCAATACTGGTATTCCTGACCCAATAAATGTAATCGACTTATCAATTATTATATTGCCTTCCTTATAAAGGCCTTTTTCAACAATAACGGTATCGCCATTATTACTTGAAAGTAGTGCAAGTTTTATTTTTT
>JANLSA010000324.1:0-8246 GCA_031362085.1 Bacteroidota bacterium
CCGTAAAGTCAACTGAACTTACAGCTCCGAGATTAGTCCTAGGTGCGGCTAGGGAGTTTAAATTAGGTAAAAAATCAAGCCTGCTTGCAGAAGCAAATTTTGATTTGACATTTGATGGTCAACGCAATACCATATTGAGTACCGACCTGGTAAGTGCTGATCCCAAACTAGGTCTTGAATTTAATATCAACCATGTTTTTTATCTGCGTGCTGGTATTAATAACTTTCAAAGAGCATTGGCTGATGGAGATACGTTGAATCAAAAAAAAGTATGGATTTATCAGCCGGGTGGAGGTGCAGGTTTTAAAATTCAGAATGTAACGATTGATTATGCATTTACAAACCTTGCCAATCAATCTAATCCATTATTTACACATGTATTTTCCTTACGCTTAAACCTTGTAGGAGATACTAAACGAACTAAAAAGAAATAAAATAATTGTTACTGATATAAATTGTATTCAATGAAACGAATTTTACTTTTTCTGTTTATTTTAAATGGTACGGTTGCAAAAGCACAGACCTATAATAATGAATGGATAGATTATAATAAAACTTACTATAAATTTAAAGTTGGTGTTACCGGTTTATATCGCATTCCTCAATCTACACTTGTTACTATCGGAATTGGATCGGTACAGGCACAACATTTTCAGTTATGGAGAAATGGAGAGCAGGTACCTGTTTACACTTCTATACAAACTGGTATATTAAGCGCAACAGATTATATTGAATTTTGGGGAAAGATAAATGATGGAAAACCGGATAAAGCTTTATATCGAAATCCCGATTTTCAACAAAACGATGCATGGAGTTTGAATACAGATACCGCTGCATATTTTTTAACTGTAAATACGACTACTTCTAATTTAAGACTTACCCCTGCTATAAATGATGTGGCGGGTAATGCTTTGCCGGCCGAACAATGGTTTACACATACAGTGGGTGTTAATTTTAAAAGCAAGATGAATCCGGGCTATGCAGCCGTGATAAGTGAATATGTTTATTCATCATCTTATGATGAGGGTGAAGGATGGACATCAGTTGATATTGGTAAAACAACCACGACTGAATTTAATCTTGGAAATTTTACAAATCTGAGTGTATTTACAGGTGCCGGAGCTACTCAACCCAGATTACGTTTCAATGCTTCTGGTAATGCCATTAATCCAAGAGAATTTGAAGTAAAAATAAATGGAACTACTTTTCATACTCAACAGATGGATTATTTTGACTATGTAAAATTGAATTTGCCACTGGATATTTCAAATTTAACCAGTAATACAATTGATGTAAAACTGAGAAATAATTCCCCGGTCGCAAGTGACAGAATGGTAGTAGCAATGTATGGAATAGATTATCCCAGAATGTTTGATTTTGATAATACTTCTAATTTTAAATTTAATTTACCGGCTGCAGGTGCTGGCAATTATCTTGAAATATTGAATTTTAATTTCGCTGGCACTCCTCCGGTTCTCTATGATCTTACAAACGGGCAGCGTTATATAGCAGATATGGGAGCTCAGCCGGTACTGCGGTTTAAATTATTGCCTTCTTCAACGGCGAGAGAATTAGTTTTAGTTTCTCAGGTTGCAGGAAATATCAATATAATTTCAAACCCTGTTCAACGCAATTTTATAAATTTTTCAAATACAGCTACACAGGGTGATTATCTTATTATTACAAGTCCATTCTTTTTTAATGGATCAAATGGTACAAACCCGATTAATGATTACAAAACATACAGAAGTTCTATTGCAGGAGGATCGTACAATGCAAAAGTATATCTGGCAGATGAACTGGTAGATCAGTTTAGTTACGGTATCAAATTTCATCCGTTATCAATTCGGAATTTTCTACGATGGGCAAGAGTTAATTTCTCTTCTCCTTTGAAACAAGTGTTTTTAATAGGCAAAGGACTAAACTATATTCAGTTTCGAGCCTTTGAATCGAATCCAAGCATTGACAAACTTGGGTTTGTTACTACATTTGGACATCCGGCATCTGATAATTTAATAAGTGCAGAGCCCGGAAACCTGATTCCAATAACACCCGTTGGCAGGTTGTCTGTTATTACAGCAGATGAGATAAGTATTTATTTGCGTAAAGTAATAGAATTTGAACAAGTACAGGCTACCTCGTCTCCTTTAATAAAAGATAAAGCCTGGATGAAAAATGTGGTGCATGTGGTGGGAGCAAGTGATGGCAATCTTGATGCGTTACTGGAAAGTTATATGAATCGCTATCGGGATATTATTTCAGATACTTTGTTTGGAGCCAATGTTCATCTGTTTAGTAAACGATCTGCTGAATCTGTAACACTGCTTAACAGTGCAAGGCTGACAAAATTAATGCAAGACGGTATAAGCATCTTAACCTATTTCGGACACTCATCTACCAGTACTTTAGAATTTAATCTTGATGATCCATCACGGTATAATAATACCGGTAAATATCCACTCATGATTGTGATGGGTTGTAATGCAGGTAATCTTTTTAACTTTAGTACACTCCGGTTTTTAACAAAGGAAACGCTTTCAGAAAAATTTGTATTAGCACCCGATAAAGGATCCATTGCTTTTATAGCCAGTACACACTTTGGTATTGTACATTATCTGGATATTTATAATAGCAAGGACTATACTGCAATATCAAAGACACATTATGGTAAAACATTGGGTGAGCAGATGAAAGAAACAATAACCCAGGTTTTTAATCTCACTACACAACAGGATTATTATGCAAGGTTTCAATGTGAACAGACAAGTCTTCATGGTGATCCGGCAATACGTTTGAATAATTTTACCAAGCCTGACTATGTAATTGAAGAACCCTTAGTGAAATTTTCTCCTTCTTTTATTTCAATTGCTGAAACTAACTTTAAAGTAAGTGCCCAGATATTGAATATTGGGAAAGCACTGGATAAAAACATTGTAGTAGAAGTAAAAAGAACGTATCCAAATCTGACTACGGAAGTTGTGTTACGTGACACCATTCCGGGTATACGATTTTCTGACTCTTTGAATTTCAGTTTACCTGTTATATCCACTAGAGATAAAGGCTTGAATAAAATAACGGTTACTGTAGATGTTGAAAATGATGTTGATGAATTATACGAAACGAACAATACAGTTACAAAAGAATTTTTTATTTATGAAGATGAAGCAAGGCCTGTTTATCCATATAACTATGCAATTATCAATAAACAAAATATAAAACTGTCTGCATCCACAGCAAATCCATTAAGTACTTTGAAGCAATACAATATGGAATTGGATACAACAGAATTATTTAACTCACCTTTGAAGGTTTCAAAATCGATTACTTCGGTGGGTGGTTTGTTGGAATTTGTACCTGGAATTACATTTACAGACAGTACAGTTTATTACTGGAGGGTGTCACCTCAACCAACTTCAGGTTTGCCAACCTGGAATACTTCTTCATTTACCTATTTAGCAAACCATGATTTGGGTTTTAATCAATCGCATTATTTTCAGCATAAACGATCTGAACTGGATGGTGTGCTATTAAAAAATGACAGATCTTGGGCTTATGATTCCATTTATCAGAATCTGTTTATACGGAACGCAGTTTTCCCAACCGCCGCATCCCAGGCCGCAGATTTTACTATTTCTGTAAACGACGTGGCATATATAGCTGCTGGTTGCGGAGCTTATGAAATACAATTCAATGTCTTTGACCCAAGAACCATGAAGGCCTGGAAAAATGATTATACCGGACCAACCGGATTATATGGTAGTCAAAGATTATTATGTGGTACAAGAAGGGAATACACATTTGCTTTCATGACAAATGACACTTCAGGAAGAAGAAAGGCAATGGAATTTTTGAAAAATATTGTTCCTACCGGGTTTTATGTTGTAGTAAGAAGTAATTCAATAACAGTTGACCCTTTACCACCGGCCCCACGTTTCTACACGGATGAATGGAAAGCGGATACTGCAACACTAGGTTCTGGCAATTCTTTATATCATGCATTATACAACCAGGGATTTCTCGACCTTGATAGTTTCAACAGACCCCGGTCTTATATTTTTCTTTATCAAAAAAACCTGCAAAGTAATTTCCCGCCTCAATCTGTTTTTTCGCTAGGGAATTTTGATAAAATAGTTTTAGATGCAAATATAAAAACTCCAGATAGCATTGGTCTTGTTACATCTCCATTGTTTGGTCCGGCTAAAGAATGGAAAATGATGAAATGGAGAGGTACAACTTTACCAGATGTAAATCCGAAAGACAGTATTGCATTAGATATTATTGGTGTAAATTCTCTTGGACAGGAAACGGTATTGATAAATGATCTTACCATCAATACACCTGATTATGATATTTCCACAATTAATGCAGTTGATTATCCATTTATTAAACTGCGTATGATTAACCGGGATACATTAAATTATACCCCATATCAATTACGCTACTGGAGGCTTACCTATGTACCTGTTCCGGAAGGCGCAATAGCGCCGAATATATTATTATCCGGTAAAGACACGGTAGATGTTGGTGAACCTTTTGATTTTAAAGTTGCCTTTAAAAATGTAAGTGAAATTTCATTTGACAGTTTGCTTGTAAAAATGGTAATAACAGATAAAAATAATGTCCCGAATATTATTCCTATTCCAAAGAAAAAACCATTAGCAGTAAATGACACAATACAGATTTCTCAAAAATTTCAGACACAAACTTTAGTCGGGCATAATACATTATTTGTTGAAGTAAATCCAGATAACAATCAACCAGAGCAATTTCATTTCAACAACTTTTTGTTTAAAAATCTTTATGTAAGACCCGACAGTTTAAATCCACTGCTCGATGTAACTTTTGATAATGTTCATATTTTAAACCGGGATATCGTTTCTTCTAAACCGCATATCGTAGTTAAGTTAAAAGATGAGGCAAAATGGATGATATTAGACGATACAAGTTTACTTACTGTAAATGTCAAATTCCCGAACGGAACAACACATCGCTACTATTTCAATAATGATACACTCCGGTTTACTCCTGCTGCAATGGCTCCAAACACCAACAATACGGCAACGATTGACTTTCTTCCTTTCTTCGCACAGGATGGGGAATACGAAATGCTGATAACGGGAAAAGATAAAAGTGATAATACAGCCGGTAATATTGAATATCGGGTTGTATTTAAAGTCATCAACAAAGCGATGATTTCAAATATGCTCAATTATCCCAATCCGTTTACATCGCAAACTGCATTTGTATTTACTATAACCGGCAGCGAAATACCGCAGAATATACGAATTCAAGTATTGACGATTACGGGTAAAGTGGTAAGAGAAATTACAAAAGATGAGCTAGGCCCGTTGCATATCGGCAGAAACATAACTGAGTTTAAATGGGATGGAACCGATCAATACGGACAGAAATTAGCAAATGGAATTTATCTATACCGTGTCATTACCAATCTTAGAGGTAAAGCATTGGAAAAATACAAGAGCGATGACCCGGATAATAAGGATGAAACTGATAAATTCTTCAATAATGGATATGGCAAAATGTACCTGATGCGGTAAGATAATTTTTTAATAAAATAAATAAAGGGTCGATTCATTCGACCCTTTTTCTTTGTTCGTAACTGTAATCGTTTTTCAAGAATTACATTTGCAGCTTATTTAAAAGCGAAAACAGGATGGCAAAAATTAGTATTAATATTTCTACCGGCAGTTTACAACAACAAGAGATGATTGTTGGTATTGATTTGGGAACTACCAACAGCCTTATTGCTATCATTCATCCCGAAACAAAGAAACCTGTTGTATTGAAAGAAGTCGACGGGAATGCCCTGGTACCTTCCATTCTTCATTTCTCTGATAATGGAACGGTCAGTGTAGGTGATGAAGCAAAGCATTTTTTAATTTCAGAACCGGAGAATACAATTTTTTCTGTAAAACGTTTAATGGGAAAATCGTACAACGATATTCGGGAGCATACGGGGTTTTTTAGCTATAAAATTATAGATGATAATACTGAGAGTTTGGTAAAAGTAAAAGTGGGAGAGCAATTTTATTCCCCGGTTGAATTATCTTCTTTTATTTTAAAAGAATTAAAAAAAAGGGCGGAGCACATATTAAAAACACCGGTAACCAAAGCAGTGATAACAGTGCCTGCTTATTTTAATGATGCACAACGACAGGCTACCCGTGATGCCGGAAAACTGGCAGGTCTTGATGTTCTTCGTATCGTAAACGAACCAACTGCTGCAAGTCTTGCTTACGGTTTGGGTTTAAATAAAGAGGAGGAAAAGTTAATAGCTGTATATGATTTGGGTGGGGGCACATTTGATATTTCAATTTTAAGAATTGCAAATGGTGTATTCGATGTTCTTTCTACGAACGGCGATACCTATCTTGGCGGGGATGATTTTGACAGAGTAATTGCTGATTACTGGGTTGAAAAAAATGAGTGGAAAGAAAAATTGCCGGATCATAATTTTAGACAAGAAATTCGTTTGATGGCTGAAGAAGCCAAGAAGCATTTAAGTTTTAATGAAATATATACTGGTGAATTGAGCGGAAAAAAATTAACACTGTCAAAAAATGAATTCGAGTTGTTAATTCAACCATTCATTTATAAAACAATTGACTGTTGTGTTAATGCGGTTATCGATGCAGCAATTTCAATTAATGATATAAATGATATCGTTATGGTGGGAGGCAGCACTCGAGTGCCGTTTGTAAAAGAATCAGTTGAAAAATTTTTCAAAAAGTCGGTAAATGCTTCAGTAAATCCCGATGAAGTGGTGGCACTCGGTGCAGCTGTACAGGCTGATATTTTAGCAGGCAACAATAAAGATTTTTTATTGCTTGATATTACACCGTTATCACTTGGTATAGAAACCATGGGTGGATTGATGGATGTATTAATTCCCCGAAACTCAAAAGTCCCATCAAAAGCCGGCAGACAATACACAACACAGAAAGATGCTCAAACGGGTATGCGTATTTCAGTATATCAGGGAGAAAGGGATTTGGTGAAAGACAATCGTAAGCTTGCTGAGTTTAATTTAACTGGAATACCCGGGATGCCTGCGGGGTTACCAAAAGTGGAAGTGAATTTTTTAGTAAACGCTGATGGGATATTAGTTGTTAAAGCAAAAGAACTGAGAAGCGGTGTTGAACAAACTATTGAAGTAAAACCACAATATGGATTAACCGATGCTGAAGTGGAAAAGATGCTTTACGATTCAATAACACATGCAAAAGAAGATATACAAACACGGGCATTGGTGGAAGCACAAACAGAAGCAAAACAAATGATTGATGTAACCACTTTGTTTATCGCTAAAAACGCTGCATACCTTTTACACGAAGAAATTATTAAAACACAAGATGCAATTGAAGAACTGAAAAATTTAATTATCACAGGGAATAAAGATGTAATACATGCTGCAATAGAAAAACTAAATACACTTTTATCTCCGTATGCAGAACGGGTAATGAACCAGGCAATTGGAAAAGCGATGAAAGGAAAGTCTATTTAAACAATTGTCTGTTTCTGGTATTTTTTATTGCGTAGAGAACGGATAGCAATAGAAAAATAAAAATATTTACCCATAATGCTTTTTTGACTGGCATTGGATTGAAATTAAATTCAATAAGATGGTTGCCATCGGGCATTGGTACCGTAATAAAAGATTTGAAAGCCGTAGTATGAATTATTTTTTTGCCATCAATTGAAACCTGCCAGTGTGGATAATTATTTTGCAGTAAAATAAGAAATTTGTAACCCGTGTTGTTTATAAAACATTTAATTTTTCCAGGTCCGCTTTCAATCACTTTTATACTTGAGGAATGAAAATTTGTGGATGCATTGATCAACGTGTCTGAACTAAGAAATAACCATGCTTGTTGGTTAATAAAATTCGTTAGTGATGAGTCAGCAAAATATGCGGCATTTGATTTCAATTGAACCGGGTAATCTTCCATTTCCGGATTTCCGATTTTTTTACTAAAAGAAGAAAGCATGATATATTCTCTTTTATTTTCTGGTTCAATAAGCTTCGTTTGATTTATAGCAGTTAATTCTTGTTTTGGAATTCCTTTTGGGAAACTATTAATTACCTGTTGCATTTCCTTTTTCGATTTCATGCCAAGCCCGGTATAGGGCAAACAAAGCCAGGTTGTAATAATTAAATTCATACAAAAAATAAAAGCCGAAGAAGGGATATTGAATTTATGTTTTTTAATAATCCAAACAGATAA
>JANLSA010000328.1:0-7023 GCA_031362085.1 Bacteroidota bacterium
AAAGAATTGGAACAGGCAAAAGAAATTCAAAAAGCTTATAAAAGCCTTCAAGCTACCCAGGCTCAATTGATCCAGTCAGAAAAGATGGCAAGCCTTGGAGAACTTACCGCAGGCATTGCACACGAAATACAAAACCCGTTAAACTTCGTGAATAATTTTTCAGATGTGAGTACAGAACTGATAGATGAAATGAATGAAGAAATAAAAAAAGGAAATGAGCAATTAGCAATGGGCAATATGCAATTGGCAATAGGCAATATGCATACTGCAAATGATATAGCAAATGATTTAAAACAAAACCTGGAAAAAATAAATCATCACGGCAAACGTGCAGGAGATATTGTTAAAGGAATGCTGCAACATAGCCGAAGCAGCAGTGGTGTAAAAGAACTAACAAACATCAATGCCCTTGCAGATGAATATTTGCGATTAGCTTATCATGGGCTGAGAGCAAAAGATAAAAGTTTCAATGCAACCATGAAAACTGATTTTGATGATACAATCGGCAACATAGATATCATTCCGCAGGATATTGGAAGAGTGATTCTTAATTTAATTACGAATGCATTTTATGTAGTCAACGAAAAGAAAAACCAGGGCCTTAAAAATTATGAACCAACTGTAACTGTAAAGACTTTAAAGAACCCTCCTTCGGGGGGCAGGGGGGCCGAAGTTCTTGTTTCAGTAAAAGACAATGGCAACGGTATTCCTCAAAAAGTATTGGACAAAATTTTTCAACCATTCTTTACCACCAAACCAACAGGGCAGGGAACAGGTTTGGGTTTATCGTTGAGCTATGATATTGTAAAAGCACATAGCGGGGAATTGAAAGTAGAAACAAAAGAAGGAGAAGGCTCAACATTTAATATTGAATTACCGATAAGCACATTAACAAGCGAAAGATGAAAAAAATATTTTTTTTATTGAAGATTTTAACTATTGTGATCAACGCAAATAGTCAGGACCTAAGTACAATTGATAGTCTCAAGAATAATCTGCGTGGAAGTAAAGAAGATACAAATATGGTCAGAACCAGTATGTATATAGCTGACGCATATGTATGGTCTCAGCCGGATACAGCGCTATCTTATGCTAAAAGATCACTGGCGTTGGCCGAAAAACTGAATGATACATTAGGCCAGATTTATAACTTAGGAACATTAGCGTATATATATTCTATGCGCCGAAACGATTCGTTGGCGCTTTCAACTGCATTCCGTTCTGTACATCTGTCAGAAAAGAGCAGCTCTCCCTTCAAAATGTATTCATTTGGAGACATTGCGATCGTGTTTTATAATATTGGTGAATACCGGCAGGCTATCAATTATTCATATAAATTACAAAACCTGTCTGATTCAAATGAGGTTTATTTCAGCAACACTATGATAGGAAAAAGTTTTTATAAGCTGAATGAAATTGATTCTGCTGAGAACCATCTGCAAAAGGGATATAAAATGGCACTTTCAAAGAAATGGAGCACGACTATACCGTTGTTATTTCTTGGCCACATTTACAGAAAGAAAGGCGATTACATTCATGCTATTTCAAATTACAGGCACAGTATCAATGCAAGCTTGAACAAAGATTTTAATTTGAAAGATGCAATTGAAGGATACCTGGGCTTAGCGCAGACATTTCAATTAACCGGGCAACGGGATTCAGCGATCTGGTATTCTGAAAAAGCTTTTACAATGGCAACGGGCAATTCATTTCCTGCGCAAAGTCTTGATGCCAGTATTTTGCTGAAGGACTTGTACACACAGATTGGTTCTATTGACAGTGCATTTAAATACCAGAGTCTTGCACTATCCTTAAAAGACAGTTTATTTAACCAGGAAAAGATCAGGGCAGGTCAGAATCTGAGCTTCAATGAATTTCAGCGGCAAGCTGCAATTAAAGCAGCAGTTGAAGCAGAAAAAATTAAATATCAAAATCGGATTAAGATATATGTTTTGCTTGCAGGTCTCGGTTTGTTTCTGATTATTGGGTTATTGCTATACCGGAACAACCGCCAAAAACAAAAAGCCAATAAAGTTTTAGAATCAACGCTTACCAATTTAAAATCTACCCAGTCCCAACTTATACAATCAGAAAAAATGGCATCGCTTGGCGAACTTACCGCAGGCATTGCCCATGAAATTCAGAACCCGTTGAATTTCGTAAATAATTTTTCTGAAGTGAATAAGGAATTGCTGGTAGAGATGAAAGAAGAAATGGATAAAGGAAATTTAGATGATGCAAAAGCAATAGCAAATGATGTAATAGACAACGAAGAAAAAATAATTCATCATGGGAAACGGGCTGATTCAATTGTAAAGGGAATGCTACAGCATAGTCGCAGCAGCAGTGGTGTAAAAGAAGCAACAAACATCAATGCACTGGCAGATGAATATTTAAGATTGGCTTATCATGGTCTTAGGGCAAAAGACAAATCATTCAATGCAACGTTGAAAACAGATTTTGATGAAAGCATTGGCAACATCAATATCATTCCGCAGGATATTGGAAGAGTTGTACTCAATTTAATTAATAATGCATTTTATGTGGTGGATGAAAAAAAGAAATCTGGAGTTGAAGGATACGAACCAGTTGTTTCAGTTAGAACAAAAAAGATAAATGGTAAGATAGAAATAAAAATTGCAGATAATGGCAATGGCATTCCTCAAAAAGTATTAGATAAAATATTTCAACCCTTCTTTACCACCAAACCAACAGGTCAAGGAACGGGATTGGGATTGAGTTTGAGTTATGATATTGTAAAAGCACATGGTGGAGAGTTGATGGTAAATACAAAAGAAGGGGAAGGATCTGAATTTATCGTTTTAATTTAAAATAATTTTTATTCATGAGAGTTTTTTTTATTTCTATTCTATTTTTTACAGCTTTATCATTCACAATAAATGGACAAAACCAAAAGACTGACAGTCTGAAACAAGTATTGAAAAATGCTCCGGCGGACACCAATCGTATAAAGTTGTTATTTTCTCTTGCATCCAGCTACTATTTTTCTAAGCCAGATAGTTGTCTTTTATTTAGTGAAGAGGCCTTGAGCCTGGCAAAAAATTTACAACGTACTTCCGACGAAGTTCAAGCCTTAAATATTTCAGGTGAGGCATTGCGGTTTCTTGGCGATTATCCCCGGGCACTTAAAATGCAAATGGAAGCACTTGAACTGAACCGGAAAATGAAAAATCATATAGGTGAAGCAGTCAGCCTCGGCTTTATTGGATTAACTTATACTGATTTCAGGGAATATCGCCAGGGTCTTCAATACCTGTTTACATCATTGGAAATGGACAAGTTGGTGGCTAATCAGGTTATGATGACTTTTACTCTTACTAATATTGGCAATGCATATAACATGTTGAAGATTCAGGATTCTGCATTGTATTATCAGCGTCTGGCATTAAATATCTATACTGGGTTGACACATGGTCCATTGAAATCGCTTATACTTACAAGGTATGGTAACGCATGGGCGGATCTGGGAAATAATGATTCAGCACTACTTTATTATCACAGTGCTCTTGAGAATTCAATCAAAGTAAAAGATGGTGTTAATATACCTAAAATACAAGGGCGAATAGCCGTGTTGTATGAATCGAAAAAGAAATATGATTCCAGCTTCTATTATGCACGGCAGTCTTTTACAAGTGGACAACAATCGGATCAATCTTCAGAAATACTGGAAACAAGTAAATTGCTGGTAAAACTGTTTCGTCAGGCAAATAATTCCGACAGTGCTTTTTTCTACCAGGATATTGTTAATCAAATGACCGATCAATTATTCGGCCCGCAAAAATTTAAACAATTGCAATTGCTTATGCTGGATGAACAGCAAAAGCAGCAAAAAATAATACAGGATCAGGATCGGTTCAGGAATAAAATTAAATACATCGCCTTGCTATCCATATTGGGTATATTTCTGTTACTGGGATTTATATTAGTAAGAAATAACCGGCACAAACAAAAAGCTAATATGCTATTGCAAGAACAAAAAAATAAAATTGAACACACCCTGGAAGAATTGAAAGCAACGCAATCTCAATTGATCCAATCCGAAAAAATGGCCAGTCTTGGGGAACTTACGGCTGGCATCGCCCATGAAATACAAAACCCGTTAAACTTCGTAAATAATTTTTCGGAAGTAAATAAAGAATTAGTGGATGAGATGCAAACAGAATTAAAAGCTGGAAAAATTGAAAACGCAATTGCCATTTCAAATGATATAAAGGATAATGAAGAAAAAATAAACCACCATGGCAAACGTGCCGATGCGATTGTAAAAGGTATGCTGCAACACAGCCGCAGCAGCAGTGGTGTAAAAGAACCAACAGATATAAACGCATTGGCAGATGAGTATCTCCGCTTAAGTTATCATGGATTAAGAGCAAAAGAAAAATCATTCAATGCTACCATGAAAACTGATTTTGATGAAAGCATTGGTAACATCAACATCATTCCACAGGATATCGGAAGAGTTGTTTTGAATTTAATCAATAATGCATTTTATGTAGTGGATGAAAAAAAGAAACAACAACCAACCGGATACGAACCAACAGTTTCAGTAAGTACAAAAAAGAATAATGGAAAAATTGAAATAGAAGTAAGTGACAACGGTAATGGCATTCCTCAAAAAGTATTGGACAAAATATTTCAACCTTTCTTCACCACCAAACCCACCGGACAAGGCACTGGTTTGGGTTTATCGCTCAGTTATGACATTGTAAAAGCACATGGTGGGGAGTTGAAGGTGGAAACAAAAGAAGGCGAAGGAAGTGAGTTCATTATTATTTTACCTGTTAATTAAATGGAATGAAAAAAATATTTATTTTTTCCTTGGTTTCCTGTACGATGTTTATCCACTCTTTTAGTCAAAGTTCTACGGAAGAGATAAACGGCGTAAAGGAGCAGCTTATAAAAGCAAAACATGACTCAACAAAAGGACGATTAATTTCTCAATTAGCGTATGGGTATAGGTTCTCTAATATAGATTCATCTCTTTTTTATTCTGACCAGGCTATAGCATTGGCTGAAAAACATAATCTACAGTATTTTAAAGCCGAAATGTTATCCTTAAAAGGCGCTACTGTGCTCGAAGCAGGTAAATTACCCGAATCCCTGCAATTTCAATTTGAGGCATTGGAAATGAGTGAAAAAATAAAAGACACTTATAATACCGCATTAGCTTTAAACCGGATTGGGAATATTTATATGGAATTGGCAGATTACAAAAAAGCGAATGAATATTATTTCCGGTCAAAAGACTTATTTGAAAAGATAAATGACATTGGAATGTTCCATAACGAAGTATCAAACATTGGAAACATTTTTGATTTAATGCAAATACCCGATTCAGGATTGTATTACCAGCAAATTGTATACGATGCAGCACAAAAAAGTACTGACAGAGAGAAGTATACCCGACCGGAAATAATGTTCAGAATGGGCAATTCGTATAATCTGAAAGGCGATAAAGAGAAGGCTATGTATTTTTATAAGCAGGGCATTAAAGAAGCAAACATTGATAATGATACCAGGAACCTCACTATGAATAACCTCTTCCTGGCAAAACTATACGATGAGCTGAACATGCCTGACTCCAGCATAAAGTATGCATACAATGCCATACAAACAGGCAAAACCATTTCATTCAGAAAAGGTGTTTATGATGCTTCTGTACTTATAAGCGGGTTATTTAAAAAAAGAAACCGGGATGACAGCGCTTATAAATATTTATCCATCGCTAATGTTGAAAAGGATAGCTTAACCGGGATAAAAAGATTCCAGGAATTACAGCGTATTATTTTAGATGAACAGGAACGTGAACGAAGTGCCGAAGCGAAAAGGATTGCTGATCAAAACAAGCAAAAACAAATTGTGCTATTAGCAGGGCTGGCCATATTTTTAATTATTGCTTCTATCTTTTACCGCAATAACAAACAAAAACAAAAAGCCAATAAAGTCCTCGAAACAACGCTGACCAATTTAAAATCCACCCAATCTCAACTTGTACAATCAGAAAAAATGGCAAGCCTTGGAGAACTCACTGCCGGCATTGCACATGAAATACAAAACCCGTTGAACTTCGTGAATAATTTTTCTGAAGTAAATAAAGAGTTACTGGCAGAAATGAAAGATGAAATGAATAAGGGAAATTTAGTTGACGCAAACGCAATTGCGAATGATGTAATGGCCAATGAAGAAAAAATAAATCACCACGGCAAAAGGGCTGATGCCATTGTAAAAGGAATGCTTCAGCATTCAAGAAGCAGCAATGGTGTAAAAGAACCAACTGATATAAATGCATTGTGTGATGAATATTTAAGATTGTCCTATCATGGCTTAAGAGCAAAAGACAAATTTTTTAACGCAACAATGAAAACAGATTTTGATGAAAGTATTAGTAATATCAATATCATTCCTCAGGATATCGGAAGAGTAGTTTTGAATTTGATCAACAATGCATTCTATGTGGTGAATGAAAGGAGTAAGAAAAACATTTCCGGATATGAACCAACCGTATCGATCATTACAAAGAAAGATGTAAACAAAATTTTGATTTCGGTTAAAGACAATGGCAACGGCATTCATGATTCAATCAAAGAAAAAATCTTCCAGCCATTCTTCACTACCAAACCTACCGGGCAAGGAACGGGGTTGGGTTTGTCTTTGAGTTATGATATTGTGAAGGCGCATGGGGGTGATATAAGAGTTGATTCAACAGAGGGCGTTGGAACAACTTTCACTATATTACTTAACCTAAAATAGTGTAAGCACTATGAAATTCTTATTCCCGGCTTTAATCATTCTCTTTCTTTCAACCCGTGTCGGTGGGCAAACTATATTTCTGATTGATGCGCTGGATGCTGATGGAATTACCCTGAACCAGGGATGGAAATATCAGGCCGGAGATAGTGCTCACTGGTCATCTGTGAATTACAACGATGATCAATGGCAATCTATCGATCCCACTAAAGATATTCATGAGTTATCTGAATTGATACCCGGCCAAATCGGTTG
>JANLSA010000334.1:0-2401 GCA_031362085.1 Bacteroidota bacterium
AATAAAGTAATCTATGATGAACAAAAACAAAAAGCAACAGGAGTGGAGATCGTAGATACGGAAACGAAACAAACAGAAGAATTCTTTGCCCGTCTCATCTTCCTGAATGCATCTACTGTTGCTTCTGCATTTATATTATTGAATTCAACATCATCCCGTTTCCCGAATGGATTCGGAAATGGAAGCGACCAGGTGGGACGCAACCTTATGGATCATCATAAAGGACTTAGTATAACTGCAGCAGTAGAAGGTTTTGAAGATAAATATTATTCAGGCTTCAGGCCGATACCACTTTTTATTCCCCGTTTCAGAAATATAAAAGAAACAACATCAGGCCTGCCTGCCGCACAGGCAGAATTTATACGTGGCTATCATATGGGAGCTAGTGCATACCGTAAAACTGCACAGACCGAAGGCATGATGGGTGCAGAATTAAAAGATGCATTGTGTGAACCGGGTCCATGGCAAATGAATTTATATGCCTATGGTGAATGCCTGCCATATGCAGATAACCGGATTACTCTTGATACCAACAAAAAAGATAATTGGGGAAGACCCGTTATTACGATCGACTGTGAATTTAAAGACAATGAGAAAGCCATGCATGTTGATATGAAAAAGACAGCAGTAGAAATGATGGAAGCAGCCGGGTTTAAAAATATTGATGTGAGTGGAAACATATCTTTTCCCGGTAATGCTAACCACGAAATGGGTACTGCACGCATGGGGCATGATCCAAAAACTTCTGTATTGAATAAATGGAACCAAATGCACGAAGTACCCAATGTATTTATTACCGATGGTTCCTGCATGAGCTCCAGTGCATGCCAGAACCCTTCATTAACTTATATGGCACTGACAGCAAGAGCCTGTGATTATGCGGTGAAGGAAATGAAGAAGCTGAATCTATAATGTTGGATAAATTTTAATTCCCCCGAATTTGGTTGAATTAAAAAAAGCTTTTAGTATTTTCAACTGTTAAAACACTTATCTGTTGGCAAAGAATAAAACCATTACCGTAAAAGGTACAGAAATCACCATCTTCCTGGGAGAGCAAACCGATTATATTTCACTTACTGATATTGCCCGTTATAAAGATGCAGAACATACTGATGACATTATAAAAAATTGGCTCCGGAACCGAAACACTATTGAATTACTTGGCTTTTGGGAACAAATGCACAACCCGGATTTTAAACCCGTCGAATTCGACGGGTTTAGAAAACAGGCCGGGCTTAACAGCTTTACCATGACCCCCAAAAAATGGATAGAATCCACCAATGCTATAGGGATTGTTTCAAAATCGGGCAGGTATGGAGGTACTTTTGCTCACAAAGACATTGCATTTGAATTTGCATCATGGGTATCTATTGAATTTAAGTTATACATCATCAAAGAATTTCAACGGTTGAAAGATGAAGAAAACTCCAGTAAGAAATTAGAATGGAACCTGCAACGAACCCTCTCCAAAATAAATTACCGCATACATACCGATGCTATAAAAGAAGAACTGATACCGCCCACTATTACCAAACAGCAAAGCAGTATTATTTATGCTACAGAAGCTGATGTTTTAAATATGGCATTGTTTGGGCAAACAGCCGCCGCATGGCGAACAAATAATAAAACCAAAGAAGGCAATGTAAGAGACCATGCCACATTAGAACAGTTGGTTGTGTTAACCAATTTAGAAAGTATTAATTCTGTTTTGATAAGACAAGCTTTGCCGCAACCGGAACGTTTGTGTAAATTAAATGAAATTGCAATTAGCCAGATGAAATCTTTGCTGAATAGTACGGGGATGAGGAAGTTGAAGTAAATATATTAACGACGAGTTCCTGCGGAGACTCGTCTGCGAAGGAGATCATATTGGTAGTTGATAGAGAAGTTTTAAAAATTATTCCTGATTAATTGTGTAATTCTGATATCAATTGAATCAAGCTTAAAAGAAAGCTATTTCCAATAAAATATTTAAACCTAAAATGATGAAACTAAGAATTGTCATTCTTTATTTTTTGCTCACTTCTAACAATAGTTTTTGTCAATATCAGATTGACCCTGCAATACGCAGTCATGCAGTTTTAATTGAAACTCGATTTGGATCTGGGTCTGCATTTTATATGAAAGACTCACTTTCAATCTATTTAGTAACGGCATATCATGTTCTTTTTAATTTAAGTGATAATTCTCTAATTGACGATACTTTAATAATGATTTCATACAGACAAGATGTTGAAACTGATAGAAAAGATAGCTTTAAAGTTTCACTCGTAAATGCGTTGAAAACAAGCCAATTGAAGTTTGATATAAAAAATGACATTGCTGTTATTAAGTTGGCACAATTAGTTCCAATCGATACCATTGGTAATGCGTTATTGAGATATCAATCTTTTATACAAAG
>JANLSA010000338.1:0-6916 GCA_031362085.1 Bacteroidota bacterium
AGTAATTAAGGATAAAGTAAAAGCTGAAATGCATCAGGCAGTTGTGGAAGTAGGAACGGATATTTGTGCCGATGCTGACGAGGCGTTTATTGATGTAGCCTCATTACGAAAAACAATTTCAGGCATTGCGGACGGACTAGGGTTTTCAATGGGGGCAGCAGGCACACATCCATTTAGTCATTGGGAAAGTCAGTTGATAACCGATCATGACCGGTATAATGAACTCGTAAACGAACTACAGGAAGCAGCAAGAAGTAATTTGATTTTTGGATTGCATGTACATGTGGGAATGCAAACCCGTGAAATGGCAAATCATATTGCAAACTCCACCCGGTATTTTTTGCCCCATATTTATGCCCTAAGTACCAATTCACCTTTTTGGGAAGGAAGACAAACGGGTTATAAATCTTTTCGCACAAAAGTTTTTGATAAATTTCCTCGAACCGGCATACCCGAAGCATTTGATAGTATAGAGGCCTACGATAATTATGTCAAGCTTTTAATAAAAACAAATTGTATTGATAATGCAAAAAAAATCTGGTGGGATTTACGGGTGCATCCATTTTTTAATACAGTTGAATTTAGAATTTGTGATGTGCCAATGACAGTGGATGAAACCATTGCCATAGCCTCTTTATTTCAGGCAATCTGCGCAAGAATATATATGTTACGGTCAAAGAATTTAAATTTTATTCAATACTCCCGTGCGGTGCTCAATGAAAATAAGTGGCGGGCAAGCCGGTATGGTGTAGATGGAAAGCTGATTGATTTTGGAAAAGAAGAGGAAGTGAGTACAAAAGTTTTATTAAATGAATTGCTGGAGTTTATTGACCCTGTGGTAGATCATCTGGGTTCCCGGCATCGATTGGCACATGTAAATAAAATAATTGAAAACGGAACCGGAGCCGACCGGCAGCTTGCCGTTTTTGAACAAACAAAAAACTTAGTAAGTGTGGTAGATTATATTCGGGGCAATTTTCTTACCGGTGTTTAACATCTATTAAAAACACAATCAGCAATGCTCAGTATCCGCAATGCAGGGATAACGGATATACCTCTCATTCGTGATCTCTGTTATAAAATATGGCCGCAAACCTATG
Source organism: Bacteroidota bacterium (assembly GCA_031362085.1). Taxonomy (GTDB): domain Bacteria; phylum Bacteroidota; class Bacteroidia; order Chitinophagales; family Chitinophagaceae; genus VBAR01. The sequence goes on from JANLSA010000338.1 coordinate 1,101, forward strand.
CTTCTATTATTTCGCAGAAGCAGATTGCGTATATGCTGGAAATGATGTACAGTGAAAAATCATTACATCACCAGATAACAGATGAAGGTTGTCGTTTTATATTTGTTTACGAAAATAATAAACCGGTTGGTTTTGCTTCATTCAGTGAGATAGTGCCTTCCATTTATAAGCTGCATAAAATTTATATTTTACCAAATCAACAGGGAAAGGGAACGGGTAAATTTGTATTGTACCATATTATGAATACGATAAAACCTGAAGGCGCAACAATTCTTCGATTACAGGTAAACCGCCGCAACAATGCAAAATTTTTTTATGAAAAATTGGGTTTTACCGTTACACTTGAATTTGATTTTGAAATCGGCAATGGCTATGTTATGGACGATTATATGATGGAAAAAAAAATAATTTAAAAATTACTTTTCATCGTTTGGCATTTTACAATCTAATAAATTTCTTGGATCAATTGGTTCTTCTTTATTAAACATTCTGAATTCTATTTCTGTGCCCGGTATGTACATGCCTAATGGCTGCCCGGCTTTTAATAAATCACCTCTTTTTACAAAAGACTTAGCCACGCCATAATACCAGAAATAATATTGTTTAAAATAAATGACAACTTCAAATCTGCCATCTTCTGTCGGGTTTACATTTGAAACGGTTGCATTTACACAACTGCGGATAAGTGTATCCATTTTTGTTACCATGATTATTTTTTTATCCGGCGGATCCCAGGTATAGGCTTCTTTCGGTTCCCGACCCGATCCATTTTCAAATGGACAAACAAGATGGATACTGTCTGTTTGAGCAAATAATTGTTGATAGAAAATACTACTGCTTATCAGTAATAAAAATTTTAATTTATTCATATGACGTATTTATAAAGTTTTATGTACTTGCAATTTTTTTACCAGTTCTGCACTCATTCCCTCTGCCGATATCCCGTAGCCACTTACCAATACCCCTTTCAAACCCGATTTTGATTCAATAGCATAAACAATTGCTTCATCTGCAGGATCCGAATCGCCTTCAAAACGGTAAAATTCTTTTATCTCAAAATCATCTATATTAAATTTTTCTTCATTACAGATGAGACAGTTCTCTAAAAGGTTGAAATCAAGAATAAAATTTCTTTTTTTCAAATCGCTCAGTGCTTCAGTAACTGTATCGTAAGAAAACATCGTTGATTAAATAAGAATACAAAGCTATCCTGATTTATTTATATATACTATCGGTAATACACGATTCATTCATTTTTATATTTGGAAAAATTGTGAATAATATTCAATGAATACAGGCTTTTCAAACCTGTTTATTATAATATATATAGTACATTTGCCGCCGAAATAAAAATATATTAAATATGTCAACAGTATCTAAGTCAATTGATTTCAGCCTTCCCTACAAAGTAGCCGATATAAGCCTTGCCGCATGGGGCAGAAAAGAAATAAGATTAGCCGAAGCAGAAATGCCGGGTTTAATGAGTATCCGTGCCGAGTACGGCCCATCACAACCATTAAAAGGTGCGAGAGTAGCTGGTTGTCTTCATATGACTATTCAAACTGCTGTATTAATTGAAACATTAATTGCATTAGGCGCCGAAGTAAAATGGAGCTCATGCAATATTTTCTCAACCCAGGATCATGCTGCTGCTGCAATAGCGGCTGCGGGTATTGGCGTATTTGCTTGGAAAGGGCAATCACAGGAAGAAGCTGACTGGTGTATAGAACAAACTTTATTTTTTGGTGCAGCTAATCGTCCGTTGAATATGATATTGGATGATGGCGGCGACCTTACCAATATGGTACTTGATACCTATCCGGAATTAGTACAGCATGTAAAAGGTATTTCTGAAGAAACAACTACCGGTGTACATCGCTTATATGAAAGAGTAGCGAAGGGTACATTACCAATGCCTTCAATAAATGTAAATGATTCTGTAACTAAATCTAAATTTGATAACAAATACGGTTGTAAAGAATCGTTGGTAGATTCTATCCGCCGTGCAACAGATGTAATGCTTGCAGGTAAAGTAGCTGTAGTTGGTGGTTACGGAGATGTGGGTAAAGGTTCTGCAGCTTCTTTGAAAGGTGCAGGTTGCCGTGTTATTGTTACAGAAATTGATCCGATCTGCGCATTGCAGGCAGCTATGGACGGCTTTGAAGTAAAGAAAATGATTGACGCAGTAAAAGAAGCAGATATTGTTGTAACAGCTAGTGGTTGCCGCGATTTGATTACTGGCGCACATTTCAAACTGATGAAAGATAAAGCCATCGTTTGTAATATTGGTCACTTTGATATTGAAATTGATATTGCCTGGTTAAATACAAACTATGGCGATACAAAAGATACTATCAAACCGCAGGTTGATATATATAATGTAGATGGAAAAGATATTATCATACTTGCAGAAGGTCGTTTGGTTAACCTGGGTTGCGCTACAGGCCACCCCTCTTTTGTAATGAGCAATTCATTCAGCAATCAAACCCTCGCTCAGATAGAATTATGGTTGAACCATAAAAATTATGAGAATAAAGTTTATGTATTGCCAAAACATTTGGATGAAAAAGTAGCAAGATTGCATTTAGGAAAGATCGGAGTTGAACTGGATGTTTTGACTGATGCACAATCAAGTTATCTGGGAATTACCAAAGAAGGTCCATTTAAACCCGAAGCCTACAGATATTAAAAACATTTTTAGGAATTTAATAAAAAAGGTATTTACAAAAACGGTAAATACTTTTTTTTTGATTGACTAATTATTACTTAATAATGCATCGCTAAACTATCAGAGTTTTGTCATTCCGAGGTTTTGCGAGGAATCTCTTGAGGTCATCATTATTTTGATCGCTTTAAAAGTAAAAGTCTTTGCAAATTCGAAGTCTCTGAGATGCCTCGCTGCTCGGCAAGACAAGACTCCGGTGGAATAATGCTTCGTTGTATTTTTATAAAAATGAGATCACTGTAGTTCAGATGTTCATCCGTTATATTATTTTTCAACACGCTGATAAGTTGGTTGATCTTATATTATAGTGTTTTCAATTTGATATATTGCAAAGTATATCTATTTTGTTTATTACATCTGAATTCAAAATCTTTGTAACGATTTATACTTAAAGTTAAAAATGATTCAAGCATATAATTTTTTAGCAAGCTGGCAGCTTTTTCCCGAAAAAGGGATTTATGAAAATGGCGAAAGACCGAAAAGTGCTATTTATAAAATTGAAGCATCGGAAAAGAAAAAAGAACTTATCATCAGTCATCATTGGGTTACCCTTGAAAATGATGCGTTCGATTCTAACTTTAAACTTTTTGCAGATGGCGCATTGAATGATTTTGAAAAAAAGGAGCTGGCCGATAAAGTACAGGTTGCTTTCCCGGATAGTATCAGTTTTGAAATTCATTTTTATAAAAAAGGAGAAACGGTTCTGCATCTGATTCATGAAATAATGCCCAATGGCTATTTAAAAATAACGCAGCAGGGTATAAAAGAAGATGGACAGCGTTTTTGCAATTCAGAATACTATCATAAACAGATGAGTGTACTGCCTTATTCTGCATCTGTTTCCGGAGTAGTCATCAGACCAAATGAAGAAGGTGTTATAAAACACAAAGCATTAACTGCAATGGAAGAACAAACCAATATGCAGTTAAATCAAATCCGTAAACAAATAGAACTGCTGGCTTTACAGGCACAGGAAATAAATAAGCGGAAAGAATTATCACTGATGATTTACGGTGCAAAGCTTTCTTTTAAACCAAATATTGGACAGATCTATTATTTATATGAAAAAAAAGATGGCAACTGTATGCTTTCTTTAGTAGCACCAAAAGAATGGGGCGCATCAATGCCATTTAAAAAATTTATCTCGGGTGTAAAATTGCTCGCCGATCATACCTGGATGGAATTATAAAAAAAACTATGCTGAACTATAAAATAAAAATTAAGAAAAGTAAAATTGCCGGTATCGGGGCATTTAGTGTTAATAAAATTCCAGCTAAAACAAAAATCGGCAATATGACCGGTGAAATTATTTCTTATAAAGAAGCACAGATAAGAATAAAACGTCAGCCGGGCAATGTATTATTTATGGTTGAGTTTGATACCGATGATATAGCCCTGGATGCAAGCAAAAAAAGTAATGAGTTACGTTTCATTAATCATAGCTGCAACCCAAATGTATATATGCGCAGAGCCTTTCGTAAGGTGGAATATTATACATTATCCAATATAAAAAAAGGAGATGAACTAAGTTGTAATTACGGCGAAACACATCATGAAGGAACTTTACCCTGTAAATGCGGTGCCAAAAATTGTAAAGGGTTTATTTAAAAAATAAATTTTCTTTGTATTTATAAAATCTGCAAACAACTAAAATCAGATTTAACACCCGATGACGAAACTCTCTGTTAATATAAATAAACTGGCAACACTTCGTAATTCAAGAGGTGGCAACAATCCAGATCTGATAAAAGCAGCAATCGATGCGCAACATTTCGGTGCCGATGGAATTACGGTACATCCGCGACCTGATGAAAGACATATACGATATGATGATGTAAGGGAAATAAAAAAAATAATTACGACTGAATTTAATATTGAAGGAAATCCTACTGAACAAAAATTTGTTGATTTGGTATTAGAAGTAAAACCTGACCAGGTTACACTCGTACCGGATGCTGGCACACAGTTAACCTCAGATCACGGATGGGATACAATAAAAAATAAAAATTATTTGATTGATATTATTTCTGTTTTTAAAAAAGCAGGAATACGAACCTCTATTTTTTGCGACCCTGTACTTGAAATGGTGGAAGGTGCATTTAATACGGGTACAGACAGAATTGAACTTTATACTGAAAGTTTTGCAAAGGAATTTGTAATTGGGAATAAGGAATTGGGAATAAGGCCATACATCCAGGCTGCTAAAAAAGCAAATGAATTAGGATTAAAAATAAATGCAGGTCATGATCTTGATTTAAACAATCTGAATTACTTTAAAAAAAATATTTTATTTCTTGATGAAGTAAGTATTGGTCATGCATTAATATGTGATGCTATTTATCTCGGTTTTGAAAATACAATTCAGCTGTACAAACGCCAGTTATATGTTTAAACATTTGATATCCATCGTAATTATACGTATTAAATTTTTAACTTTTTTTTGGTAGAATGATAATAATTGTTAGTTTTAATATATCAAACCAGGCCAATCCTATCCAAAATCTCCAAAATTTATTTCCACTATTCTATTGTAAGCCTTTTTAATTCGCAACTTTTATTCCATCCCCACCCAATGAAACGCAGACCTGACAAGGTTTGAAACAAGTATCATTATTTATTTTATCTATCATTAAAACAAAACTTTTCTTATGAGAAAAGATCTACCCAGTTGTTCGCCTGCAACACCGACCACAGGAACAACGCAAAAAATTTTCCGTAATCTTATTGGATTGAAAAAAAATGTAAGCATGATTTTAGTCATGTTTTTTTTATTTTCAATTAACGCATTTGCACAACCTGCTAAGATTGACTTAGACCAGGCACGCAATGGTGGTAATTCAGGACCAAACCCCATAAGCCCGGTTGACTGGGTAAATGGTAACCTGGGCTCCTCGAACTCTCACTACCGTGAAGGCTACTCAGTTCCTTACCGGGCACGTATTAATAACATACCAGTTAGTACAACCATTACGGTTATATTTGGTTTTGATATTAAGCATAGTGATAGGAATGCATTGGACTATCTTACATATTACAGAAGAAATCAACCGCATACCGGTTGGATTCCTGAACATACTGAAGAAGATGTAAA
>JANLSA010000559.1:0-2850 GCA_031362085.1 Bacteroidota bacterium
TTTTTTTATGACTTTCAAAATGGGTTACAAATTTTTGAATTGATTCCTGTTGGCTGGAAAAATGTTTTTCAAACATCCGGTATTTAAACAATGCTTTTTCCAAATCTTTTTTATCTACCGGCTTTAATAAATAGTCAATGCCATTGCACGCAAATGCATTCATCATAAACTCATCATACGCTGTGGTAAAGATGACAGGCGTTTTTACCTCAGTTGCTTTAAAAATTTCAAATGAAAGACCGTCGGGCAACTGAACATCACTAAAAATAATATCAATATCCGGCGATGATGCCAAATATTCAATACTGGCAGATACAGAACCCAACACGGCTTCTATTTGAACATCGTCTGCTATTTCAGATAGCGTATGAACGAGTGCATTCATAGCTAATTTTTCGTCTTCAATAATAATTGTTTTTGTCATGGCTAAGGAGTTTTATGTTTTTTATAATTGGCAGCTTCACGGTAAAATATCCGTCACCATTGTGAACAGCAATATCTTTCCGGCAGGTTAATTTAAACCGGGAGCTGAGATTTTTTAAACCAATATGGGTTGAATTAACGGAGTGTGGTTTTGGCCGAACATTATTGGTTACACAAAGGAATTGTCCATTCATGCTTATTGTTATTTGCAACGGATTGGCAGCTGAAAATAAATTGTGTTTAATGGCGTTTTCTATTAATACCTGAATGGCGCATGGCGGAATCTGTAACAGATTTGTTTCTTCATTCAGGTCTTTTTTTAATTGCAGGTTGTTTTCATATCTTATTTGCAATAGAAAAAAATAACTGTCTACAAACTCGAGCTCATCTTTCAACGAAATAAGATCCTGGTTTTTATTTTTCAAAAAATATTTAAATACCTGTGCCAGGTTATTATTAAATAAATGTGCCTGCATGGGATTGCTGAGAATAAGTGAACTCATTGCGTTGAGTGAATTAAAAATAAAATGCGGATCCATTTCATTGGTGAGAGCAAGCAGCTCGGCCTGCGTAAGCTCCCGATCCATTTCATCCACCAGCCGGGAATCAAGTTCCCGTTCTTTTGAAAGAAAAAGAATTTCATATAACATCGTAAAGAAAAGAACCGCAACAACACAAATGGCAATGAACTTGTAAAAATTATTCAAATCGAAAACATCCTTTGAAAACTGGTACCAGGCATAAGACGAGATACTGCCGATACAAATACCATAAAACGCATTGGTTGCCGAAACAGTCAGGAGTTTTAAAAACGGACCCGATGTTGAAATATACATTGGCCTCAACCGGGTGTGCAACCCATAACTACCCATCCAGATTACAAAAGAAGTAAGAATAAAAAAAAGATTGGCGCCAATCAATTCGGGAAAAGAATAAAGATTATAAGTTATGATGCCCGAGATAAAAGGAATAGCCACTCCGAGAAGTGGGATAAAAAAAATCCGCAAATAGACATCTTTGATCATAGCAGTTGGGGCTAAGATGAACAAGCTGGTTTACTTGTTTAAGTTTTTTCATGTATATGTCTGATAATAACAGGACAACAAACTATTTATAAACGCTGTTAAGTAATAGTCAATAATCCTCTTTCGGGCTATATCCCGTACAAGCGGTAAACATTTATCATATGTGTGCAAGAAAAACAACAACTGTTTGAAAATTGAAGCACTATGATGTTGTTGATTTTTCTGTAACGAACAATCTTTCCGGATATTTTTTTCTATAACAAAATTTAACGAACCGTATTTTTTCTTATAAAATAAAATAACACATGGTCTTAATTAATGCAGCTCCATACAAAACTTTTTCATGCTTTAGGAAATAAAAATCACGGCTCAGTTTTAAAAAGACTTTTTATTGAAGCATTTCTGTAACAGGAGTGTCTCTGTTATACAGAATCAATACTATTAATTCAGAAAAAAAGAAACAGTATGAAAAAAATTTTGCTACTGCTTACAATGGTTACGGCCGGGTATTCATTTGCCGAAGCACAAAAAAATATTTCCGGAAAAGTAACTGATCAAAAAGACGGGGCCCCGGTATCCGGCGTTACCGTATCAGTAAAAGGAAACAATATTGCAACACAAACAAATGCCCAGGGCGACTACTCGCTAACCGGAGTACCCAACAACGCTACGATTGTGTTTTCCATCATCAGTTACAAACTGAAAGAATCAAAACTTTCTTCAGGCAGCGTTTTGAATATTGCAATTGAAGAAGAATCAAAACAGCTTTCTGAAATAGTCGTAACAGCAAACTCGATTAAACGGGAAGCAAAAAGTTTGGGTTACGCCACTACCACTATCAACAATGCAGAGTTGATAAGAGGAAAGGACAGAAGCGTATTAAATTCTCTTCAGGGAAAAGTGGCCGGGGTACAAATTTCTGGAAGTAGCGGCGGTGTAGGAAGTTCTACACGGATTGTTTTCAGGGGTGGTACATCTATTACGGGAAGTAACCAGGCTTTGATAGTTGTTGATGGTATTCCTATTGATAATTCTCAATCGGATGCCGGAGATAATTTAAACAACCAGGTAGATGCGGGCAACAGGGGGAATGATATAAACCCGGAAGATGTGGAGTCTGTTACATTATTAAAAGGGCCGGCCGCCGCAGCACTCTATGGAACCCGTGCAGCAAACGGGGCATTAATAATTACAACGAAAAGCGGAAAAAGCCTGAAGGGAAAAAAATCGGAAATAATTCTTAGTAGTTCATATAATCTTGAATCAATTTTAAGATTACCAGAATATCAAAATGAATATGGACAAGGCGGACAAGGTGCTCCGGACAGCAGGGAAAATTTTAGCTGGGGTCCAAAATTTGATGGCGCAACAAGACCCTGGGGTCAGCGTATTCTTGATTCAC
>JANLSA010000364.1:0-3220 GCA_031362085.1 Bacteroidota bacterium
AGAATGGAATAATGTAATAAGTAAGGAACAGTTTAATGATGAATCAGATCAGCTGGTTTCATATCAACTGATGAACACAGGTGGGCAGCTTCATTTTTTATTTAATATGAATGAGAAGCGGGTATTATTATTAAACGACTACACGGTCGATGGCGATGGCAAAATAAACAGAAACCCCACTTTGAAAAATCTGGACAGAGGATATGAGTTCATAGCCCGGTTGGGAAAGCAGGTAAGTGCAAAACAAATGCTGGTTCCTTGTTTTTACCGTAATTATATTTGCTTTGCAAAAATTGATTTTAATTGAATAGTGATTAGCTAGTGGTAAATTACTGTGAGATGTTAAACTCATTTTTTTCCCACTTTCAACACCCATCTTAATCCATTATCGTGATCGGAATATTTAATAAGAAAAACCCGGTGAATTTTATTTTGCTTTTCATTTTTGGATTGCTGATAAAGCTGCCCATTTTCTCCACGCCACAAATACCCCTGCTAAAAGAACAGGATGGAATTTTTTACCAGGCAATTATCGGGTTTTTAAATCCATATAGTTTAAAATTTACAGCATTATATGGAATACTGGCATTTGTATTTTTAATTTCGCAGGCTGTTTTGCTCAATCGTTTTATGAACAAACAGCGGATGTTGAGTCGGCAAAATTATCTGCCTGGGTTGAGTTATTTATTAATCACTTCGCTTTTTCCAGAATGGAATCAGTTTTCAGCACCATTATTGGTAAACACATTATTACTGATCATACTCAATAGTTTGTTTAGTACCTACAATCAGCCCAATGCAAAAGGTGCCGTTTATAATAATGGTTTTGTATTGGGAATAGCATCTTTTCTTTTTTTTCCCTCTATTGCTTTTGTCATTTGGATTTTTCTGGCTATGATGGTAATACGTCCATTCAGAATTAATGAATGGTTACTTTGTATCCTGGGCATTACGACTCCGGCTTATTTTTATGCTGTATATCTTTTTCTCACCGATCATTGGAGTATTCAGGCTTTAATTCCAAAAATGAATCTGGGTATTCCCTACGTTGAACAAACTTTATTATTAGCTGCAAGTATGTTACTGATCATAGCACCGTTTCTGACCGGGGCATGGTATGTACAGGATAACCTGCGTAAAGTGCTCATTAATATCCGGAAGGCCTGGAGTTTATTTTTATTGTATTTGTTGGTAGCCGTATTTGTTCCTTTTCTTCAAACAAGCGAAAATTTTGATAGTTGGATATTGGTTGCTGTACCCTTTGCCGCATTTCATGCAAGTGCATATACATTTACAGTATGGCGGATAATTCCCCAACTTTTTTTCTGGTTGAGTATTGCATTGATTTTGTTTAGTCAGTATTATGCAAAAACATGGTGAGTTAATTGCAAATTTCAAATTGTAGATTTAAAATTTGAATGCCCGGCAAGAACGTATTTGTGGATTGATGTTATAAACTTTCTCAAAATTTGCAATTTAAAATTTGCAATTTGAAATATCTTTGCCCCTTACTATTAAATTACGAATATGAAGTTTGGCGTAGTTGTTTTTCCCGGCTCTAATTGTGACAGAGATATGTACGATTCATTGAAAGATGATCTGGCACAGGACGTTACCATGCTCTGGCATAAAGATAAAGATTTAAGTATGTTTAATACTGAAGATTGTATCGTGTTACCCGGTGGTTTTTCCTATGGCGATTACCTTCGCTGCGGCGCTATTGCCCGTTTTAGCCCTATGATGCAAAGTGTAATTGAATTTGCTAATGCAGGTGGCAAAGTGTTAGGAGTTTGTAACGGGTTCCAGATTTTATGTGAAAGTCATTTGTTGCCCGGTGCTTTATTACGCAACAGTCATCAGCAGTTTGCCTGCAAAAATATTTTTCTTACAAATGGTTCGGAAAAGATTTATAAAATCCCGATAGCACATGGAGAGGGCAGATATTATGCAGATGAAAAAACATTGGATGAATTACAGGAGAATAACCAGGTGATTTTTTATTATTGTGATGAACGTGGCAGAATAACGGATGCTGCTAACCCGAACGGTGCTATTCGGAATATTGCCGGAATTTGCAATGCAAACCGAAATGTTTTTGGTATGATGCCGCATCCGGAAAGAGCAAGCTCTGTTGCATTAGGCAATACAAATGGCCGTGAGATTCTCAGAACTTTGTTGATGGCAGAAGAATTGGTAAGTTAAAGCCAGTAGTTCGTAAACTTTCACATGTATTTTGTCATTTCCCTTACTTTACAAAGGTTTAATTCTTTTATTTTTGTGCTGGAAAAATTTTAACAGACTGTCACAAAAAAAAGTAAGATTTTTGCTCTACAGAATTAAAAAACATGAAAAAAATATTTACAAGTGTTGCCGTATTGTTTTTAGTATTTGCTGTAAATGCACAGAATGAAGTTTCCTGGGCATACTCAGCAAAGAAGCTAGATGATAAGACATTTGAAGTACATCTGACAGCTACAATGAAAAACGGTTGGCATTTGTATTCTCAGAATCAACCCGAAGATGCTATCGCAATTCCGACTACTTTTTCCATTACGCCCAACCCATTAATTAAATTGGATGGAAAAATTAAAGAAATAGGAAAACTCGAAAAATTTAAAGATGTAAAATTGGATTTATCAGCCAATCAGTATTCCAGCAAAGTGGATTTTGTACAGTTGGTAAAGTTAAAGAGTGCTGTAAAAACGAATTTAAGTGGTAGCCTGGAATATCAGACTTGTAACGATATTAAATGCCTGCCCCCGAAAACTGTTAATTTTAGTGTTGCACTCAAATAAACCCAATTTGTTTTAATACTATTTATTAAGCGGGTTCTTATTTTGAGAACCCGTTTTTATTTTTTAATGTATATACAAGGATGAAACGAAAATTTTTACCCGCATTATTGATAATTATTTCTGTAGGTTTTTTTAATCAAACAATTGCACAAGATTCTATTGCAAAATTTCTGTGGACTGCATCATCAAAAAAAATTGCCGATAAAAAATATGAGTTGATCTTTTCAACGAATGGAGCTGCAGGCTGGCAATTATATGCACCCAATCAAATGCCGGGGGGTGTAAAATCAGTAGATCTTATTATTAAAGATTCCTCTATAACATTCGATAATCAATTTGCTGAAAGCGGGGAGTCAAAAATTTTCTTAAGTCCGGTTTTTGAAAAAGAAAAAGTCAAAGTTTATGAAAGTAAAACAGAATGGAAA
>JANLSA010000560.1:0-4115 GCA_031362085.1 Bacteroidota bacterium
GAAAGCAACAACCCATAACTTTTTAATCAGGATTGCAATACCAATAAAACTAAGCAGGTGAAAAGGTTTGATATAAACTTTAATTGCAACGATTAAACGTACCACAAATAAAAAAGCAGCAATTAAAAACACAATAATCCATGGCGATTTTAATAGCTGGCTCACCCCGGTTCGCACCACCAGGTTTGTTGTACTGTATTTTGAAGCGGGGAAAAAATATTCATATAAAAAGAAAGTTCCTTTCCAGACCAGGATAAATGCGGCGATAACAAAAAGAAGATTGCCCGCTATATATAGAATTGTATTGATGGTTTCGTTTTTAGGCGAAGCCTCTTCTTTTTCAAACAATTCAAAAATTTTTTCAAATTGTTTTTCTATGAATTCAAACATGACAGAAAATTTTATGAAAAAAAATAAAACCCGGAGAATTATTATTTAAAAAAAGGAAACAAATTAAAACCAGCCACGTTTCCTGAAAAGCAAAAGCATTATAACCGGAATGATCAGCATGATTCCCACCACAGTATAAAACCCCCATTCCTGGTTAAAAAAAGGAACATTTGTATGAAAGTTCATTCCGAAAATACCGCCAATAACAGTAGCAGGCGCCATTAAACAGGTAACAATTGCCATTACCTTCATCACTTCATTCATCTTCAGGTTTACATTGTTTATATAAAGATCCTGTAAGCTTACCATTACATCTCGGTAGTTTTCGCTCAGGTCATGTGCCTGGTTAATATGATCATAAACATCTTTAAAATATTTTGTGGTACGGTCGTCCAGCAATTCGCTTTCGCTGCGGATGATGCTGCTGATAAGATCACGAACCGGCGTAATATTTCTTTTTAAAACAATTAATTCTTTGCGTAGCTGATTTACTCTTGCCAGGCTGCGAGTTGTGCTGCGGCGAATTATTTCTTCTTCTATTACCTCAATCTGATCGCCAAGTTTTTCCATAACGACGAAATAATTATCAACGATTAAATCGAGCATTACATATAAAAGATAATCTGCTGTCCGCTGGCGAATCTGACTTTTTACCAGTTTCATTTTATTGCGTAGCGGATTAAATACATCGCGGGTTGCATCTTCCTGGAAACTAATTACAAAATCTTTTCCAAGCACAATACTGATCTGCTCTGTCTCTACCGAATTTTCCTCATCATTATAATAAAGCATATTCAGCAAACAAAACATTACACCTTCCACCTCATCCATTTTTGGCCGCTGGTTCATGCTCAGAATATCTTCAATCAGCAAGGGGTGCACTTCGTAATGTTCACATACGGCATCCACGTCCGATTTACGAATTCCGTCTATATTTATCCAGCTGATCCGGTTACTGTGTTTAAATGCGAAACACTCTTTTACGTTATCACTTTCATGTTCACTGAGATCTTCGGCATTATAATCGTACACAAAAACTTTTATATCCCTTGCCTCTTCCCGGATGGGCGCCAATGTAGGATTGACATTTAATATTTCTTTTGTTCGCCGGGTGGTAAACAAATTGGGCAGGTAGAGATACTTTAAATATTTTTCGGGACGAAGTTTTACGTTCATACGAAAGGGAAGATATGAAAAAGAGAATAGTTTTTATAATCTGCATCAATAAAAAATAAAAAAACTAAATCTTTCCGAACAGAGTTTCCAGTTTTTTATATCGGAACTCAAATATGCTCTTTACTTTTTTATCTACAAATAATTTGCCGGCTATCCAGCCAAAAAAACTTTTACCTATATCATAATAGAGTTTATCGGTCATTAAAACTCCACCGTCTACTTTTGTAAAATGATGTTCATGATGCCAGGATTTGTATGGCCCCATCCGCTGTTCATCAACAAAATACTGATGATGATTAACTACGGTAATTTCGGTAGCCCATTTAAATTTTAATTTAAGCAGGGGACTTATTTCATACAGAATCATCATGCCGGGATACATTTTTTCAGGCAGCTCCGTCAGCATTTTAAAATTAACATCAGGCGGCGTTATCTGGTTAAGATTTTTCGGAGAAGAAAAAAAATCCCACGCCTCATTTATTGTTATGGGTAGTCTTTGTTCAAAACATAAATATTTCATCGCATTTCATTTAATGATTTTTTATAAACATTCAGTGCCCGGTTTCTTGCAAAACGATGTTCGACAATTTCGGGCAGGTATCCGGGTCGATAGTCCGGGATCCATTTTTTTATATAAATAAAATGCGGGTCAAACTTTTTTGTTTGTTCGGCCGGATTAAAAATTCTGAAATAAGGAGCAGCATCGCAACCGCAGCCGGCCGCCCATTGCCAGTTTCCATTGTTAGATGAAAGTTCATAGTCTAATAGTTTTTCTGCAAAATACCCTTCGCCCATCCGCCAGTCAATTAATAAATGTTTTGTAAGAAAGCTGGCAACAACCATTCTTACCCGGTTGTGCATAAATCCTGTTTCATTCAACTCTCTCATACCGGCATCTACAATTGCATACCCGGTTTCACCCTTGCACCAGCATTCAAATTCTTTTTCATCGTTTCGCCAGCTTATCGCATCATACTTTTTTTTAAAACAACCCGACACCACAGTTGGAAAATGAAACAGAATCATCATAAAAAATTCACGCCAGATCAATTCGTTCAGCCAGGTTTCATTTAATTCATAAGCGGCTTTTACAAGGCTCCTTATACTAACCGTGCCAAACCGGAGATGAACACTTAACCTGCTGGTGCCATTAACCGAAGGAATATTTCTTGTATTATGATAGTGCAAAATAACAGAAGGGTCAATGGTTGCCGGAGAAATAATAGTGGAGGACTTTTTAAAACCCATTTCAGCAAGTGTAGGAAAAAGTAACGGTCCTGTTTTCAAAAAAGCATCCAGGTGTTTTTCAGATGGAAAATAGTTTGTGGTTTGAATTGCAAATTTTTGTTTCCAGATTTTTGAATAAGGTGTGAAGATGGTATAAGGTTCACCATTGGGTTTTACCACCTCATCCTTTTCAAAAATTACCTGATCTTTATATGAAGAAAAAGAGACTCCTGAATTTTTTAAATACGCAGCTATATCCATGTCCCGTTTCAGGGCATAAGGCTCATAATCCTGATTGGAAAAAACTTCTTTTACTTCAAACTCAGAAATCAGTTTTTTAAAAGCATTCAATGGCGTATCGTGAATGACAGATAATGAAGAATTATTTTTTGCTAATTCTTGTTGCAGGTTAACAAGGGAATCGTAGATAAAAGAAACTCTCCGGTCGTCTTCGGTTGACAACGTATCGAGAATATTTTTATCAAAAATAAAAACGGGCAATACCGGAATGCCACTATTCAGGGCTTTAAACAAGCCATGATTATCATTAAGCCTCAAATCTCTGCGGAACCAAAAAATATTTACCTGCATTTGGATTGTATAAAAACAATTAAACTTACAAATAAAACAAGATGCAGGCCGATTTGTTCAGTAAACCAAAAGGAATAACAAAAAAGAATTCAGAAAATCATGCGTTATGTATCCATTCTCTGAATTGGGATGAATTTTCCTGGCTGATAACAATATCATGATTCAGCTCCGGTACATTCAAATCAACCAATAGCTTAACACGGTCAAACGATTTAAACCCACGGATAAAATCAATATTAATGATATACTGCCGGTTGGCACGGAAGAACCGGCTATTGTCTAATTGCTCTTCAAGCTCACAAAGATTTTTTTCAGCAATATATTTTTTTCCATTGTTATCAATTACATAAACCAGTTTGTTTTCAGTATAAAACAAAATGATATGATCAAGCCGTAACGAAATATATTCCACACCACGCCTCACCACCAACCTGTTTTTTTTATGACTTTCAAAATGGCGTACAAATTTTTGAATTGATTCCTGTTGGCCGGAAAAATGTTTTTCGAACATACGATACTTAAACAATGCCTTTTCCAAATCTTTTTTATCAACCGGCTTTAATAAATAGTCAATGCCATTGCACGCAAATGCATTGACTATTTATTAAAGCCGGTAGATAAAAAAGATTTGGAAAAAGCATTGTTTAAATACCGGATGTTTGAAAAACATTTTTCCAGCCAACAGGAATCAATTCAAAAATTTGTAACCCATTTTGAAAGTCATAAAAAAA
>JANLSA010000561.1:0-7320 GCA_031362085.1 Bacteroidota bacterium
CGAACTTACTGGCAGGCACCCGATCTATACAATGCGATGAGCCCATTCAGCAATGCAGATAAAATAAAAACACCTTTACTCCTGATACATGGAGAAATGGATAATAACACCGGCACTTTCCCCATACAAAGCGAAAGAATGTTTAATGCAATAAAAGGGCATGGAGGCACGGTTAAATATATACAACTTCCATATGAAAGTCATGGTTATGCCGGTAAAGAAAATGTGTTGCATGTATTGGCAGAACAGTTTAACTGGCTGGAGAAATATGTTAAGAATGCACCTAAGAACGATATAAAGAAAGAGATGAAAGCGTTTTAATCTTATGCCATAATGAGTGAAAACAAAAAATATCGACTTGATAAATCGGCATTCCAGGCAATGACTGTTCAGGAAGCGGATGATTACATGAGAAACTATCGAAACTATAATTGGAAAGACCGGCTTAAAATTTCTTTTTATCTTACATCCCTTGCCTATTCTTTTGATGTCAGTTCTCCTCCAAAAATGGATAAATCTTTATTTAAAGCCTTAAAACAAAGTAATGCCTGATATTTTCCAGGACGATTTCTATGATTTTCTAAAAGCCTTGAACGATAATAAGGTAGCATATCTTGTTGTTGGAGGATTTTCAGTAATACTTTATGGACATGCAAGGGTAACGGGTGATATGGATATATGGGTAGAAAGAACTGAGGAGAATTATAATAAATTAGTGAGGGCTTTTCATCAATTCCATATGCCGGTTTTTGATATGACGAAAGAAAATTTTCTCCATCACGATGAATGGGATGTATTCAAGTATGGAAGAAAACCCGTTGCTATTGATATTATGACAAAAGTAAAAGGGCTTAATTTTAAAGAATGCTATGCTATTGCAAAAGAATTTGAAGATGGTGATATAAAAATTAAAACCCTTCACATTAATCATTTATTACTTGCAAAAAAAGAAGCAGGCAGGTTGAAAGACCTGGATGATATAGACCAACTGACCAAAGAATAAATACAAATATCCAAACCAACTGCTTTCCTTTCTTTCCAATTTCTTAACTTCATTTCAAACTTTCTGTTATGCAAAAACTAATTTCTGTTTTCACAATTCTGCTTTTCAGCTATTCAATTTTTGCGCAGCCATACGATTCAACCTATTTCAACAATATGAAATGGCGGATGATTGGCCCTCACCGCGGTGGTAGAACCGTTGGTGCTGTTGGAGTTCCTCAACAACCAAATGTGTTTTATATCGGAGTAAACAATGGCGGTGTATGGAAAACTACTGATTATGGCAGAACATGGCTTCCCATTTTTGATGATCAACCAACCGGATCAATTGGTGATATAGTTGTCGCACCTTCTAATCCGGATGTTATTTATGTGGGTAGCGGCGAAGGTTTGCAGCGTCCAGATCTTTCGGTAGGAGATGGAATTTATAAATCAACAGATGGGGGTAAGAGTTGGAAAAATATTGGATTGAGTGATGCACAACAAATTGGTGGATTAGCCATTGATCCTGCAAATGAAAATAGAGTTTTTGTTGCTGCACTGGGTCATCCGTATGGAGCAAATGAAGAAAGAGGTGTGTATAGAACTCTTGATGGCGGTAAAAAATGGGAAAGAGTATTGTATAAAGATGAAAACACAGGAGCCATTCAGGTAACAATCGATCCGAATAATTCTCAAATCATATTTGCAGACCTATGGGCTTGCAGACAAGGCCCTTGGGAAAATGGTGTATGGGATGGAAGCGAAAGTGGTTTATTTAAAAGTATAGACGGGGGAACAACCTGGAAAAAAATTACACAAGGTTTACCTACCCCTGCACAAGGCCTGGGAAGAATTGGATTTTGTATTGCACCATCCGATTCTAAAATAATGTATGCAACTGTTGATGCCGGCAGAGAAGGTGGAATATACAAAAGTGATGATGCCGGAGAAAGCTGGAAAAGAATTCAAACCGATAACAGATATTGGGGACGTGGAAGTGATTTTGCCGAAATAAAAGTGGATCCAAAAAATGCTGATATTGTTTATTCAGCAAATGTAGTAACATGGAAATCGATTGATGGTGGCAATACATGGAATGCATTTCGGGGAGCACCCGGTGGTGATGATTATCATCGTATCTGGATTAATCCAAACAATACAGATATAATTTTAATTGCAAGTGATCAGGGTGCCATCATCACAGTAAATGGTGGACAAACTTTTTCAAGCTGGTATAATCAACCCACTGCTCAGTTTTATCATGTAAGCACAGATAATGCTTTTCCTTACAATGTATATAGCGGGCAACAGGAAAGCGGAAGTGTAGGCATAACATCGAGAAGTAATGATGGAAAAATTTCTTACCGTGAATGGCATCCTGTGGGTGCAGAAGAATATGGCTATGTGGCTGTTGATCCATTTGACCCAAACATTATTTATGGTGGAAAGATCTCAAGGTTTGATAAAAGAACCGGGCAAACTCAAAATATCTCTCCGGAAGCTGTACGCAGTGGCAAATACCGTTTCATAAGAACCGCTCCGGTTTTATTTAATCCCATTGACAAAAAAACATTGTACTATGCAGGTAATGTTTTATTTAAAACGATGAATGGTGGAAACAGTTGGCAAATCATCAGCCCTGATTTATCAAGAAAAACGTATGCTATTCCATCAAGCGTTGGCATTTATACGACCAACGAAATGAAGACTATGCAGCGTCGTGGAGTAATTTATACTGTTGCTCCTTCTTACAAAGACATCAATACCATCTGGTGTGGGACCGATGATGGATTGATACAAGTAACAAGAGATGGAGGTAAGACATGGAAAAATGTTACACCACCGGAAATAACATCCTGGAGCAAAGTATCCTTAATGGATGCAAGCCATTCTGATGTAAACACAGCTTATGCTGCTGTAAACAGAATTCGATGTGATGATATGCTGCCCCATATTTATAAAACAAATGATGGTGGAAAAACCTGGAAAGAAATTGTAAATGGTTTGCCAAACGATCCAATTAATGTTGTAAAAGAAGATCCCGTAAGAAAAGGTTTATTATTTGCCGGTAGTGAAAGAGCCGTATATGTTTCTTTTGATGATGGTGAAAATTGGCAAAGTTTACGTTTGAATATGCCAGCCACTTCAATTCGTGATTTGGTAATTAAAGATGACGATCTGGTTATTGGCACCCATGGAAGAAGTTTCTGGATATTGGATAATATCACACCGCTACGCCAGCTAACAGAAAGATTGTCCGCTTCACCAACAATTTTATACAAGCCACAGCCTGCTTATCGAATCCGCTGGAGCTTGTACACAGATACACCGGTACCCCAGGAAGAACCCGCTGGAGAAAACCCACCGGATGGAGCAATGATTGATTATTTTTTATTTGAGGAAGCAGAAAAAATAACGCTTGAAATAATCGATAATAATGAGATAGCAATCGTAACAGATCAACATACCGGATCGCAATCCAAAAGAAAAGCAAACAAAATAATAAGAACCTATTCAAACAACGACACATTATACAAAATCGGTGATGTAAATATTCCTCATTACTGGATACGGCCACAACAAATACTTTCAACTAATGAGGGGCACCATCGTTTTATGTGGGATATGAAATACGATCCTCTAAATATTCCACCCTCCTATCCTATCAGTGCAACATATATGAATACTGAACCTGATCAAACCTCGCCATGGGTAATGCCGGGTAATTATACAGCCCGGCTTACCATTGATGGAAAAGTACATGAACAATCAATCATCATAAAAATGGACCCCAGAGTTAAAACATCAGTAAAAGAATTACAAAAACTTCATGATTTATCAAATCAATGTTACCAAAGTAGAAAAGAGTGTATGAAAATCCTTGATGAGATAAAAGTATATCGGGCAAAATTTGAAGGTGATCAAAGTACCCCCACGTATAGAGAAATTAATTCTTTAGAAACAACTTTACAAGGTGCAAATGAGCCCAGCTTTAGCCGGTTAAATAGTTCGTTCGCTTCTTTATTCAATAGCTTACAGGATAGTGATATGCCACCAACAAGTCAAATGTTAAATGCTGCTAAAGAATTACAGCAGCAATTTATTTTATTAAAGAAAAAATGGGAGGAACTAAAAAAACAATGAATCAGCGATTAGCTCATATTGCATTGGTAGTAGAAAATTATGATGATGCAATAAAATTTTATACCGGGAAATTAAATTTCATTTTAATTGAAGATACAAAACTCAGTGCTGTAAAACGCTGGGTTATCGTATCGCCAAACGGATCGGGTGAATGCAAATTGCTACTGGCACAAGCTGCAAACGAAGAACAAAAAACAAGAATCGGGAATCAAACAGGTGGCCGGGTTTTTCTTTTTTTATATACCGACGATTTTTGGAGAGACTACCGTGATTATCGGTTAAAGGGGATTGAGTTTGTAAGGGATCCCGTTGAAGAAAGCTATGGAACGGTTGCTGTATTCAAAGATTTATATGGCAATCTCTGGGATTTGATAGAACCAAAAGAATAAGTTAAGAAAATGATTCAAACAACCTATTGCATAGAATTTGCGACATTAGTTTATTCAACATGAAAACAATACTATTTCTTACATTATTGAGTGCCAGTTCATTTATCGCTAAAGCCCAAAAAGTTGACAGCATCTATTTTAACCTATATACTGATAGTCTGAAAAAAGGCGTTCACAATTATATAAACGTAGATGGTAAAATGAGCAATGGAAAATGGGCACCCTTAACATCAAAAGATTTAATCTTCACAACAACAGTTGGAAAATTTGAAGGCAATGATGTAATTATTCCTCAACAATTCTCCGGCGAATATCTGGAAATAACTGCAACGCTAAAATCGAATTCAGCAATTACCAGATCAATCCATATTTGGATGAAAAAACTGCCTGATCCCGACAAGCTTCCAACTGCAGAGGAAATAATGAATAGAAGACCCCAGCAGGATTCGACAAAAACAAAGTCCAGAACAAAATCGAAAAATTAGAGCAAAAAAAATCCTGTGTTTTAAGCAGGATTAATTTTTTTACATCTTCTTTGCGTCTTCCAAAAACTTTGCAAGACCAATATCCGTAAGCGGATGCTTTAATAAACCAAGAATTGAATCAAGTGGACAAGTACATACATCTGCACCCGCTTCTGCACAACGAATAATATGATTCGGATTTCGAATGGAGGCAGCAAGAATTTCTGTTTCAAAACCCTGGATGGTATAAATATGAGAAATCTGTTCGATCAGCTCAACGCCATCCCAGCCACTATCATCTATACGACCAATAAATGGAGAAACATATTTAGCACCGGCTTTAGCACAAAGTATTGCCTGGCCAGCCGAAAATACCAATGTGCAATTTGTAGCAATTCCGTTATCGGTAAACCATTTAATCGCTTTCACACCTTCTTTAATCATTGGCACTTTTACAATAATATTTTTATGAATAGCAGCCAATTTCTTTCCTTCAGCTACCATACCATCAAAATCGGTAGATAAAACTTCTGCACTAATATCACCATCCACCATTTCACAAATGGTTTTGTAATGATTCATTATTGCGGCTTCACCTTTAATACCTTCTTTTGCCATTAAGGATGGATTGGTGGTAACACCATCGAGAATACCTAACTCGTTAGCTTCTTTTATCTGAGCAAGATTTGCTGTGTCAATGAAAAACTTCATAATTATTTAATATTTTAAATTTAAGATTGAATATTTATCGGATCGTTTTCTTTTGAGAAGTTTTCCGGGATGACTCAAGTATTCTCGTAAGTTCATCTGCTTCTTTCAATATTAATTCTAATTTTTTAAGGCTGAGCAATTTTAAATCAACAATCTTAAATAAAAAACCGGCAGGCTACTTACATCGCACCGCTCAACCACCTATCCTTGCTGCCTTCCGGCTCTGGGGAAGTTCAGTAGGAGCTGGTCGTGCAAGACCTGCCGGCTGCAAATATAAGGGTATCGATATTTCAAATTGAATTTTGAATATTTAAAATTGATAAACAAGCCACTTTTTTGAATGATAAATTCGATAGTGATCGATTTTGGAATCATTTTTTTCAACCGCATTTCTAATTGCATGTGAGCAGGAAAGCATTAATAAATATCAACAGTCCTTTAGTCGATTTATGGCGTACCTGAAAAATAGAATGGTAGCTATATTACAAATAGTGAGATTTGTATTTACGCCGTAACAATTGAAACGGCGAAGATTAAATTGCTGAAAATCAAAACCTATTTTTTAGAAATTTATAATTCTACGGCGTATATTTATGTGTTAGCGGCCAGCTTAAAGAAACTTCCATGAGTTTAACATCATACTTGACAGACCCTAATCATCAGACATTAAAAACTAAATTCAAGACCGAGTTTCCTTTTCCAGGCTTTAATTTAAAAAAAGATTTGGTCGCCCCTCCATTGACAAAGAATTACGGAATTGTTGGGACGGACTTTGATTATTTGCTAAGATTCCATCTTCAATATCACCATCAAAACAAATGTGTCACGAACGATGAGTGGGTTGCTAAATTTGGATTTGACGGAATAAAAAATGTTTGGAAAGGCAAAAAGACAGAATTACAAAAATTATCTAAGAGATTTTTAGAAGTAAAAAAGCGACATAAACTTTTTTTAGAAAATGGGAAACTATCAAATGAATTAATTGGATGCACTTTATTTTTGGCCAAACTTGACTTGTATGTACGAAGCCGCTTAATTGCTCCAGATATTTTTATTGAAAGCGACTTAGATATTCAAGATTTAAGAAACTTATATGACGCAATAAATTTAAATGATTTTATTGCTAACGAAAAGTGTTTTCTAAACCCACATTTTGGCGATGGTTCTGCATTAGTAAGTGGTGCGGACGCAGATATTATTCTTGACGACACACTCATTGACGTCAAAGTAACCAAAAATTTAAAAATTGAGAGAGAGTATTTAAATCAGATTATCGGTTATTATATTTTCTCTTTGATTGGCAAAATTAATTTTGAGCATTCGGGTAAAATCATAAAGAACATAGGAATTTATTTTGCAAGACACGGTTTACTATGGAAAATTTCGATTGAAAGTTTGGGCGACGAGAAAAAAATTGAAGAGTTTAAAAATTGGTTCATTACTTATTTTGACACTTTGAAACAAGAAAGAAAATTAGCAAGGATTGCAGCTCGAAATATGCAAGAGGACAAGCCGGGCCGCTAACATGGGGTTTGCCAAAATGGGGGCTGACGGAAGCCGTGTTTCAACTTTTTGTTTTTCAATTTGGCTTCATATCCAGCTTGACGTTATTAATTTAGCTATGTGCA
>JANLSA010000372.1:0-5938 GCA_031362085.1 Bacteroidota bacterium
CGATTTTACCGTCATGAAAGTTGTGGGCAATGTTCGCCTTGCAGAGAAGGCACAGGCTGGATGGAAAAAATATTATTGAATATTGAGAACGGAAAAGGGAAGATGAGTGATATTGTTTTGCTCTGGGATATACAACGGAAGATTGAGGGCAATACAATTTGTCCATTAGGTGATGCAGCCGCATGGCCTGTGGCAGCAGCCATCCGGCATTTCAGAGATGAGTTTGAATGGCATGTGGAAAATCCTGAAGAATGTTTGAGAAAAAATTACGGGTTAGCAAATTATGCGAAAGTATTAGCAGTATAATGAATTGAAAAATTTTAATGATTAATTTTTTAAAAATAATATTTCTCTTGTTTTACACATCAACTTCATTTGCCCAAAGTCATCCGGTGTATAACGATAAAAAAAAGGGGCAGCTTTCCATTTCCTGGGGATGGAACAGGGATGCCTATACAAAAAGCACAATTCAGTTTAAAGGGGCTGATTATGATTTTACTTTGTATAAGCTAACGGCACATGACCGGCCTACAAAATTCAGTTATCATAATTATTTAAAATTCAGCCGGCTTACCATTCCTCAAACAAATCTCCGTATCAGTTATTTTATAAAAGACAACCTGGCCGTTTCATTTGGTGATGATCTTATGAAATATGTAATGGACAATGGACAAACAGTTCGGATGGAAGGAACAATTTCCCGTACAGGAAATTATAAAGGCATTTATGATGGTGATAAAACGGTTACTGAAGATTTTCTCACTTTTGAACATACGGATGGCTTGAATTATTTAAATTTTGAATTAGAAAAATATTTTACCTGGTATCATTCTAAATCAAGCCGGTTAATTATTTCCGGATTGATTGGAGGCGGTACCGGAGTTTTATTTCCAAAAACCAATGTACGGTTGCTGGATTACGAACGCAACGACCGGTTTCATGTATCAGGTTTTGGTGTATCTGCCAAAGCAGGAGTGCAGGCAACATTTTTAAAACATATTATTATTAAACTTGAAAACAAATACGGCTATATCAATATGCCCAATATTATTCTGCATAAAAAAGGAATTGAAGGAAGAGGAAAGCAGTCATTTATATTTGCAGAATTATTCGGAACAGTTGGAGCTAACTTTTCTTTGCGCAGCAAAAAACAAAAATAAAATTTGATATTAACAGCATAAGAAATTAAAATGGCTGAAGCACCGAAATTATTTAAAGTAACAATTGATAATATCACCATCGAAGTGGAGCCGGGTACAACGGTACTGAATGCTGCACGAAAAATTGGTGGTGATGTAACGCCACCTGCCATGTGCTATTATAGTAAACTACAAGGAAGCGGTGGTAAATGCCGGACCTGTTTGGTTGAAGTAGCATCCGGTTCCACTGCCGACCCTCGACCCATGCCGAAATTGGTTGCAAGCTGCCGCACCAATGTAATGGATGGAATGGTTGTAAAAAATATTACAAGTGAAAGAGTATTGGATGCAAGAGCCGGTGTTGTTGAATTTTTATTAATCAATCATCCACTCGACTGCCCCATATGCGATCAGGCAGGCGAATGTCATTTGCAGGATTTGGGATATGAGCATGGCAAAGAAGGTACCCGGTATGAATTTAAAAGAAGGACTTTTGATAAAGAAGATATTGGTCCATTTATACAACTGCACATGACTCGTTGTATTCTTTGTTACAGGTGTACTTATGTTGCAGATCAACTAACTGATAACAGGGTGCATGGAATTTTAGACAGGGGTGATCACTCAGAAATTTCAACATATATATCCAAAGCAATTGACAACGACTTTAGCGGAAATATGATTGATGTTTGTCCTGTTGGTGCGTTAACAGATAAAACATTTCGGTTTAAAAACCGGGTTTGGTTTACCAAACCGGTGGATGCACATCGTGATTGCACAACCTGTTGTGGAAAAGTAACCTTGTGGCAGCGTGGAGATGAGGTGTTGCGGGTAACTGCACGAAAAGATGAGTGGGGGGAGGTACAGAGTTATGATAATAAACCAGGATGGATCTGCAACACCTGCCGTTTTGATAAAAAGAATACAAATGATTGGGTGATTGATGGAGTAACAAATATTAACCGCCACTCGGTTATTTCGCAAGGGCATTATATCGGTTTAACAAAACCAGATGAAACAATTGCAAAAGTTATGGGAGGCAAAGAACCAAAATTATTGATGGATATTCATACGATCAGCGATGTGAATTTGGTGGAACTGAGTGAAGTGGAAGGAGCAGCAACGAGTAAAACATTTGAAACGAAATAATGAATTTGGGTAAAAACATATTGCCACTTATTAAAGCCTCAGTAGTAGAAGTGCTGCCGGATGCTTCAATTATTTTATTTGGCTCACGGGCAAGAAATGATTTTAAAGATGACTCTGATTGGGATATTCTGGTTTTGACAAATGAAAAACCCGAATATATTTTAAACAGAAAACTAAGATCAAAATTATTTCAGTTGGAATTGGATAATAATATTTGTATTGGTTCAATATTAATGAATAAAAAAGAATGGGATAAAAAGAAAGCTTTTCCCATTCATATTGAAATTGATAGAGATGGTGTAATTGTATGAGTATAGATCCTGTATATATTAAGGGAAGGCTTGTTAAATCAGTGCAAGCTATCAGAGAGGCAGAGTTGTTGTGTGGGGCAGAATTTTATTCAACAGCTGTTAGCAGATTGTATTATTCTGTTTTTTATCTGGGGTCAGCGTTATTATTAAAAAAGGGAATAATTACAAAAACACATAAAGGATTTCGAACTCAGTTTTTTCAGCATTTTATTCAAACTGGGTTGATTGAAAAAGAGACTGGAGATTTTGTTGGATTTTTATTTAATCTGAGACAGGAAAATGATTATAATGACTCTGATATTTTAAATAAAAAAGAAACGGAGCATCTGATTAGTGAAACAAAATTAATAACAGAAAAGTTGACAGAATATTTTAATTCTATATAATAAAAGGGCCAATGTTATTTTTATCATTAGATATTTTTTTAATTCTTGAAAAAGCAATCCTCGTATTTGCAATTGTTGGGTTGTCATTTTTCATAGCCATGTACACCACCTGGGCCGAAAGAAAAGTGGCAGCATGGATGCAGGATCGCATTGGTCCAAACCGTGCAGGACCTCTGGGTTTGTTTCAACCGCTGGCAGATGGTGGTAAATTATTTTTCAAAGAAGAAATTATTCCACTTGCCTCTAATAAAGCACTCTTTCTTCTGGGGCCTATGTTGGCAATGGTAACTGCGTTGGTAACAAGCACCGTTATTCCTTGGGCAGGCAACATTCATATTTTTGGCAGAGATATAAGTCTGCAAATATCGGATGTGGATATGGGAATTCTTTTTGTATTTGGTGTGGTAAGTATGGGTGTTTATGGAATTATGATTGGTGGTTGGGCATCGAATAATAAATTCTCCCTGCTTGCAGCTATTCGCGGTGCTTCACAAATGATTTCTTATGAGTTACCAATGGGGCTTGCATTAATTGCAGTTTTATTTATGACTGGCTCATTAAAAATGAGTGTTATTGTACAAAACCAAATTGAAAATGGCTGGCATATTATTTATCAACCCTTAGGTTTTTTAATATTCTTTGTTTGTGCATTGGCAGAGTGCAATCGTACACCATTCGATTTGCCGGAAGCGGAAAATGAATTGAACTTTGGCTATCACCAGGAGTACTCATCCATGAAGCTGGGTTTTTATTTATTTGCAGAATACATTAATATGTTTGTAAGTGCAGCAGTCATGTCAACTTTATATTTCGGTGGATACGATATTCCGTTTGTAAACGAAGCAGCCTGGAATATTCCAGGATGGTTGTTGGCATTAATAAGTTTCAGCGTATTGATGACAAAAATTGTTTTCTTTTTATTTGTTTTCATCTGGATTCGCTGGACCGTACCCCGTTTTCGTTTTGATCAATTAATGAATCTGGGTTGGAAAAAATTGATACCCTTGGCATTGGTGAATATGATTATTACTGCAGCGGTGATGCTGTGGTTGAAAAAATGATTTGTAAATGTGGAATTAGGCAAATGTGCTGATGTGCAAATGATGAGGTTTATTTGTATTTTTCTTCCCCTCCTTGGAGGGGCGAAATTAGGAAACCTAATACAATAGGAAATTGGGGTGGGTTGCTGAATAGTATTACAGAACGATGAACGGAGCGTCGCAACAGACGATGATAGTAGTATTGAAGTTGGAAGCATAAATATATATTTGCGAACTTTTTAAAATATCCCTCAGGGGCAATGCAATTAACACAACGATCAAAATTAGTAGACCGTAAACCGATGACCTGGATAGAGCGGCTTTATCTCTGGAATATTTTCAAAGGGATGATGATTACATTCAGTCATTTGTTTAAGAAAAAAGCAACGATTAGTTATCCTGAAAAGAAAAGAACTTTCAGCCAGGTGTTTCGCGGATTGCAGGTATTGAATCGGGATGAAGAGGGAAGAGAAAATTGTACAGCCTGTGGTTTATGTGCAGTGGCTTGTCCTGCCGAAGCAATTACGATGGAAGCTGCGGAACGTTTGCCGGAGGAAGAACACTTATATCGGGAAGAAAAATATGCAGCAAAATATGAAATCAATATGCTGCGTTGTATTTTTTGCGGTTTGTGCGAGGAAGCTTGTCCGAAAGATGCAATTTATTTGTCACAAACTTTTGCGCCTGCTAATTACGGTCGTGAAGGGTTTATTTATAAAAAAGAGGATTTGCTGATACCACATCCGGTTAATGATCCGGAAGGATATAAAAAAGCGTTGGGTGAAAAGAGGATTACGATTTCGTAATTATTTTTAATAATTGTTTCAGAAGATTAACTGTTTATAGAAAATGGCTGTTACTCAAATATTATTTTGGTTTCTTTCTGTACTTGCACTCTTCAGTGCATTGATGGTAATCATCAGTAAAAATCCCGTGTACAGTGTATTGTGGCTGATTTTGGTATTTTTTGCAATTTCCGGTCATTATATCTTATTGAATGCGCAGTTTCTGGCTATCGTAAACATTATTGTTTATGCCGGAGCAATCATGGTTTTATTTCTTTTTGTTATTATGCTTATGAACCTGAATAAAGAAACAGAACCAAGAAAAAATATTTGGTTAATAATTGGAGGAGCCGTTGCCGGAGGTTGTTTGATGCTCGTATTGATTGGTGCTATAAAAGATTCTGATGATATCATTAAAAGGTCAGCCCTGGTAAATAGTGGAGATATTGGTTTGATAAAAGTATTAGGAAAAGAATTGTTCAGCACCTATGTAGTGCCGTTTGAAATTAGCAGTGTATTATTTTTAAGTGCAATGGTGGGAGCTGTGGTGATTGGAAAGAAAGAATAAAGAAGAGCTATTAGCCGATAGCCGTTAGCTTTTAGCTAACAACTACGAGCCAATAGTTATAAGCTTTAAAATTATGCCGGTAAACTATTATATATTTCTGTCCATTGCATTATTCATCATCGGAATGATTGGTGTGCTTATTCGCCGTAATGCAATTATTATTTTTATGTGTATTGAGCTAATGCTGAATGCTGTGAATTTGTTGTTGGTTGCATTTTCAAAAATGCATTATGCAGCAAGTATCGCTGCAAATACAGCAACTGGAACAACAGCAACTTCAATAACAGGAACTGAAGGGCAGCTATTTGTTTTTTTTATAATGGTAGTAGCTGCAGCAGAAGTGAGTGTTGGGTTAGCTATCATTGTAATGATGTATAGAAATGTACATTCAGTGGATGTGAGTTTTTTAAATAGATTGAAACATTAAAGCCTCCCCAAACCCCTCCAAAGGAGGGGCATTTGAGGACTCAAAATAATTTGTTGTTGATTTTATGCAGAACGTGTTACAAATAGTTTGGCTCATTCCACTTTTTCCATTGATTGGTTTTTTAATCAATGGT
>JANLSA010000468.1:0-4216 GCA_031362085.1 Bacteroidota bacterium
CCATGCCTTTGCTACAAAAGCATGGAATTTTAAATGGGGAAGTGAGTTTATTGGTGCTTTAGGAAAGAATACGGATATTTTATTTAATGCGGATATAAAGTCACCAAGCACTACTACCAATTTCTTTGGTTATGGCAACTCATCCGTATTTGATAAAACAAACACAAACCCTGAGAAAAAGAAATTCAGGTATTATCGTTCCCGTTATTCTTTGGGTGATATTTCTTTGTTGTTGAGAAAAAATTTTAGCAAAAAGGTGAATATAACAATTGGGCCTACTTATCAATATTTCCATCTGGATGCTTCTGACAATTTTTCAAGATACATTACAACTGCTCCTGCCAATGGATTAGCCCCGGCAACTTTATATGCCAAACAATCTTATGCCGGTGGAATTTTTACATTAAATGTGGATACAAGAAACCACCCTGCATTAGCACATAAAGGAGTTACCTGGAATACTTCGTTAAAGGTGCTGAAAGGATTAAATGATGAAAGCTATGATGTAACACAGTTACGTTCTGATTTTGCTTTTTATTTAGGGCTTGGCAAAAACTTAGTGCTTGCTTCCAGGTTTGGCGGTGGCCATAATTTTGGTGATTTTGAATTTTACCAGGCACAATATCTTAGTTCATTAGATAATTTAAGAGGTTATAGAAAATTTCGCTTCGCCGGACAATCAATGGCATTTAACAATACTGAATTGCGTATTCGTTTTGGGGATTTTAAGAGTTATTTATTCCCGGGTTCAATTGGTATGGTATTATTCCATGATATAGGAAGAGTATGGCATGATAGCGATGCGACCAATAAATGGCATTCAGGCTATGGTGGCGGTATATGGATTGCGCCATTAAAACGTTTTGTAATATCAGCTATGTTCACAGCATCCAAGGAAAGTAAATTGCCTTTAATTGGTTTCGGATGGCAATTTTAATAATATATTATAAAAATTAAAAAAAGGCGGCATCATATTTTCGGAATGATTGCTGCCTTTTTTTATTTACCAATATAACACAAATGCAGCCTGCCAAACATCTAAAACCTGTGGTTCAAACTGATGCAGACGGATCAACATTAACGCCTATATTTGCGCCAGTTTTTATGATACATCCGCATACTTATATTCATCCAAATGCAAAGCTGGCTACCAATGTAAAAGTTGATCCTTTTACAGTAATTCATCAGGATGTGCAAGTAGGCGAAGGCACCTGGATAGGAAGTAATGTAACAATAATGGAAGGAGCAAGAATTGGTAAGAACTGCCGCATTTTTCCAGGCGCAGTTATAGCTGCTATTCCGCAGGATTTAAAATTTCAGGGCGAATATAGTAATGTAGTGATAGGTGATGGCACCACCATCCGTGAATTTGTAACCATTAACCGGGGTACTAAAGACAGGGATAAAACTGAAGTTGGAAAAAATTGTTTAATCATGGCGTATTGCCATCTTGCCCATGATTGTTTAGTAGGCGATAACTGTATTATGAGTAACAATACGCAAGTAGCAGGTCATGTTACCATCGGAGATTATGTAATACTCGGTGGAATGTGTGCTGTACATCAGTTTGCAAAAATCGGTTCTCATGCATTTGTAAGTGGTGGTTCTTTGGTAAGCAAAGATGTGCCACCATATATAAAAGCCGGCAGAACTCCATTGAGTTATGCCGGTGTAAATTCGATTGGTTTAAAAAGAAGAGGCTTTAGTGTGGAGCGAATCAATCATATTCTCGATATCTATCGTGTGTTGTATAATAAAGGCATGAACACCAGCCAGGCCATTGAATATATAGAAGAAGAAATGCAGGCAACCGATGAACGGGATGAAATTGTAACTTTCATCCGTGAAAGCCCAAGAGGAATTATTAAACGTTTTACCAAAGGCAGCTCCGATGACGATCTCCCTGTCTGATGCCGGCAAACGCTATAATCGTGACTGGATCTTCCGTCATCTTACTTACATTTTTGAAGTTGGAAAATCATATGCGATAACGGGGCCGAATGGATCGGGTAAATCAACTTTGCTTCAGGCGATAGGTGGGGCGTTGCATTTAAATGATGGAAATATTCAATATTCAATATTCAATAAGCAATGTTCAAGTGAAGAAATGTACAAATATGTTTCTATCTGCGCTCCATATTTAGAAGTGGTTGAAGAAATGACTGTGAAAGAATTTTTGGAATTCCATTCCCAATTTAAACCCTTGATTGCTTCTGTTACGATTGATGAAATTATTTCGATTGTTGGTTTGGAGAAAGCAGTGAACAAACAAATCCGTTACTACTCTTCTGGTATGAAACAGCGGGTAAAACTGGCTCAAAGTATTTTTTCTGATGTACCGGTGCTACTGCTGGATGAACCTTGTACGAATCTGGATGCATCTGGTATTGAACTTTACAATCAACTTATTTCTGAATACTGTAAAAAAAGAATGGTGATCGTTTCTTCAAACGACCACCATGAATATGAATTTTGTACAGAAAAACTAAATATTCTGAACTGGAAATAAATTTATTTTTTTGCTTCTTCCTTTCTGTAAGAATAAGTTCTCTTAGTAATATTAGTAGCCTTGCCCTTGTCATTCCATGTTGTACGTTGTGTCCAGTTGCCCATATCATCATGCGCATCGTAAGTATATTTTGTTACTCTTGTCGTTGTTGAATCTTTTCCAACATTTGTATTTGAAACTTCTGTTTGCTCACCCTTATCATTATACTTTGAGGAACTGGAATTTTTTACTTTGCCAACACTATCTTTCATAGCAAAGCTTGTTTGCAGATAATTATCATAAGTTGCTGATCCCTCCATTCTAAAAACACTGTCTTTATCCCATTGTTTCCAACTAAGTACCTGTCCTTGCTCATTCTGGCTAAGCCCGGTATAATAAAATTCCACTTTACCGGCAGAATCATATACCATGCCGCCGTTATAATTTCCTTTATCATCCATAGTCGTTAAAAATGAATTGGTAATTTTTCCATCTTTCATCGTTTTCTGACCTTGAAACATTCCATTTTCATAGCGGCTGGTTACAGATTCATTATTTACTGATCCTTTACTGTCTTTCGAAATCGTTTTTACATTGTTCCCATTTTCATCATACTCGGAAACGGAAATACAGCAGGAGTCCATAGTGCCGGCTTTGCCCATACTATCAGTTTTGTAAGGTGCTTCTTCAATAGCAGAAATATTGCCTTTCAAGCCATCTGCAACCAAATCGCTGAACATCGCCTTTTTTTCTGCTTCTTTTTCTTTGTTGTCATTACACGCAGAAAGCATAAGCATTCCTGCAGCAATGATTAAAAATTGCTTCATTTGTTTTTTGTTTTAAAAATTAATAATGGGGCAGAATTAAGCAGGTTCGCAGGGAAGGAAAATTAAATGTAACTACAATTATTTTGAAAGCAAATTATTATTTATCGCTGGCTTGCAATCAATAAATTCAAATCTGTGTACTTCAGCATAAACCGTTCGCTCAGATAAAAATTAGTTAACGAACCTTTGAATAGATAAATACCGCTGCGGAGATTTATATTATGCCAGATCAAATTTTCAAAACCGCCACTATCACCTGCTTCAATTAATAAAGGCATCAGTACATTGCTGATTGCCTGTGATGCCGTACGGCTAAACCCGGAAGGAATGTTTGGAACACAATAATGAATAACCCCATACTTCATAAAAATGGGATGCTCATGCGATGTGATTTCAGAAGTTTCAAAACAACCGCCACGGTCAATACTTACATCTATGATAACTGCGCCGGGCCGCATATTACTTACCATTTCTTCTGTTACCACCATCGGTGTTCTTCCTGTTTCACTTCCCAGCGCACCAACAGCAACTTCGCAAGTCTTTAGTTGTTTTGCAAGCATTCGTGGTTCTATTACGGAGGTCCATAACCGGTGACCAATATTATTTTGTAATCGTTTCAACCGATATACACTATTATCAAAAACTTTTACGGATGCGCCAAGTGCCAATGCAGCCCTTGCAGCATACTCACCTACAATACCTGCACCTATGATAATAACTTTTGTAGGAGCTACACCACTGATACCACCAAGCAACACTCCTTTTCCATGATTTGCCGAACCCAAATATTGTGCAGCAATTAAAGTAACTGCACCGCCTGCAATCTCACTCATACTTCGAACAATGGGGTATGTACCGCTATCATCTTTTAAATTTTCAAATGAAATAGCGGTTATTCTTT
>JANLSA010000574.1:0-5032 GCA_031362085.1 Bacteroidota bacterium
TACAAGAAATACCCACCCAAACAGCCAGTGTCCTCGTCGCTGTATCTGCATTAGGAAACCATTTGGGGTCGTACATAACAACCCAAAACCAGGGTGCAATTACCCAAGCCCATTGTCCAATCCATTGCGATATGGCCATGATATTTGTCCGCTCATGAAAATCATCACTCATTTCATATCCCATGGCCACATAAGGAACACTAAAAATGGAAAGACCTAAATAAAAAACAAATGACCATAAAAGAAAAAATATAAAATTATAATTCACGCCACTCTCCCTGTGCAGTTGCCACATTATTACAAATGAAATGCCCATAATAATTGCCCCGATAAAAACATAGTGCCTCCGCCTTCCCCAAACAGACCGGGTGTTGTCGGAAATAAAACCCATAATCGGGTCAATAAATGCATCAAATATTCTAGGCAGAAAAAATAAAATTCCCCACATCCAAGATGGGAAACTTAAATCCTGCACCAGCACAACCATAAAAATACCCAAGGCTGCAGGAAACATCTGGTTAGCCAGCATACCTAAACCAAATGCTATTTTTTGCCCCACTGGAACCATTTCTTTTGTGTTTGAATTATTCTTTGGCATTTTTAAAAATTATTAAGTGATCCAATTATTAAATATTTAAAATTTGACAATTCAGTTTGATAAAATAATAGTTGGTAACATAAAGACTGTTCCTGTTTCTAAGTGGTGTCATCATCATTTTTTAAATCCAATCAAAAGTTTTGATCTAACCTGGTATCAAAAAACAATTTAGTGGGCTGCTTAAAAATGATTTTTTTAGATACCAGCTTTACTTTTATATGGCATCTTCGTTTCGTTGCAATCACTTCATCAGATATTAAGATGGCATCTTTAGCTAAACAATTTTTAAGGCATATTTTTGCTTCATCACTAATTTCGGTGTTCTGTCAATTTTGAATAATCCCCAATGTTTTTCAGGTTCCAAAGGGTGGTGTGAGCCTTTCCATTCTTCATCAAATGCTTCGAAAATAAAGGTTGGAATATTTTCAGAACCCGTCCACTCCATGAGATCTTCAAAATATATTTTTTGATTCATTTCATTCACAGCCTCGGGATTAATGCCTCTTCCGTTTGAATTAGTTGACCAGCCGGCTTCGGTAATTACAACAGGCTTATCGGGATATTTTTGAGAAACAGCATAATAATTGTCTTTGGTGTATTCAAGTGATTCGTGAATATGTTTGTATTCCCACACAGGATAAGTATGAACGGAAATAAAATCAACAACTTTGACTAACGGTTCTAGTTTATTTAACCAGGGCAAATAATTTTCACAAAAAGTAACTGGTTGCCTGGCTGATTTTTTAACCAAATTCACATAATCTATCACATGGCATACTGGAACATAATGGTCTGTCCAATCTACACAAGCCTCGTTGCCTACGGAAAGTGAAAAAATAATTTCTGGATAATCATTACCTAAATGAATGAGATGCTGAATTTTTTTTAAATTGTTTTGTTGATTCAATATCAATTGTTCTTCTGAATAAACACCACCTCCCCAAGGGCAACCGAAATTGTTCATTTCAGCTTCTATGTAAGCACCCATCATGACTTTGAAATCCAGTTTTTCTTTTCGAATGACTTCCAAAACAGTTTCTCCGTGTTCATCACAATCATACAATCGAAGGAATTTCCAGTTTTTTTTAAGAATAAGAAGATCCTCTTTCACTTCTTCATACGAGGGGTATAAACCTCCGGGTTGTTGTCCTTGTCTGAAACCAGAATAACATATTGCGTTACCTGGTGTTAATCCCAACTTTTTAAAACAATCCATTTTAGTATTTCAATTTTTCATTTTTATCCCAAATTCCCCAATAGGCGCCTACTTCGCCTTCCGGTCCGGTTTTCCAAGATTCATCAAAAGACGAGAAATAAAATATTTCTATATTTTCCTCTGCAGACCATAATTGCGTATTGATAAAATATTGCAGCGCATTTTCTTCAGAAGGAATTGCGCCTTTTAAATTTTCGCCTTTGCTTGGCCAACCGGTTTCAGTGATAATTACTTTTTTTCCGTTTCCGGCAGCCAGAGCCTGATGATACATTTGTTTCATATAAGGTAATGAATTTTCAAAAGGGCAGCCTTCCCAAAAAGGATAACAGTTAGATAAAATCACATCGCAGGCTTCTGTAATTTTGGGACGGTGTGAAAATTCATAATAGGCATCCACATACCCCACAGTAACATCAGGAATTTCCTTTTTGACATTATAAATAAATTCCAACAGTTCTTCTTCAGTTAAATCTTTACGGTACATTACTTCGTTTCCTACAGCAGCAATATCTACATAACCTTCTTTGGCTAATTTTATTAATCCATTTATTTCTCGTTCATTTATTTCAGGGTCATTTCCTAACCAAGCACCTACCAGAGTTTTCATCCCAAACTCTTTTGCAATTACCGGAATGTGTTCATTACCTTCTGTACAGGAAAAGGAACGAATCCAACTCGTATACGGTTTCAAAATCTGCATCCTTCTTCTTACCTGTTCTTCGGAAATAATATCTCCGGGCTTCTGACCATCTTCATATAAGCTGAAGCAAAACCCGTGTGTACCGCTGTCTAATATTTCACTAAACAAGTTTTTAATTTCCTCTTCAGATTTTCCTAAGAGGTAATTTTCCTGGTTACCTTTTTTTAACGATAAATATCGTTCTGCTCTGTAAGACATTTTATTTAATTTTAATTTTATTTAAAGTTCGCCTCTTCTTGCAACAAGTTCTGCTCTTATTTCTTTTGCTCTTTTTTCACTGATATTATAATTCCACATTACCAATACGGCTAAAATGCCTGCTAAAGAAGGGATGGTAATATCCGCAAGACGTAGATATGTAATTGCATGATGGCTTTGCACCTGAACGTCTTGGTTGAATCCTACCACACTTAAAATTACTCCGCTGAAAAATAATGCAAGCGATGTTCCTAATTTTACCATCCACCAGTAAACGGCTCCGAATAAAGCTTCCTTACGTGGCAAACCATGTTTAAGTTCATCATAGTCGCACACATCCGCCGTCATTGACATCATCAGGGTAAATAAACCACCAATTCCAAAAGACATAAGGGGTAAAGGCATAAACATTAACCATGGATTTCCCGGATGAAATCCCCACCATTTTAGTGCATAACCAATAATGGATATAAAAGTGGAAACGATAAATGCGTTCTTCTTCCCGATTTTGGATGACATGAATGTTATTACTGGTATTACCAAAAATGCCGTTATTAATGCACTTACCGTTCCAAACCATGCAGGCCACTGACCAGCAGCAGGCTGGTTGCCATTGAATAAATAATATATCACGATAAAGAAAGAAAACTGTGCTACAATCTGAAATCCATTAAACACAAGAAAAGTAGCTCCGCAAAGACGTAAAAATGGTTTATTGGTAAGAGTTTTCTTAATATCTCCGAAAAAATGTTTCATATTAGAAACAAGATCCTTAAAAGATAATCTGGACTCTCCTTCTAAATGTGTCTGGTCTTTTTCTTTACAAAATAATGCCGGCATAATACCCATCAATAAACAAATTCCCCCAACCCAAAAAGACAGATTTCGAACTCCATAAGGAGCACTTGGAAATAGTTCAGGTCGGGAAATAAGGTACCAAAACCAGGGAGCAATCATCCAGGCAATTTGTCCCATAATTTGTGATAGAGCCATTAAACGAGTACGTTCATTATAATCGGGTGTCATTTCATAGCCTAAACCAATAAGTGGTGCAGCAAAAACAGTATAACCCAGATAAAATATTACCGACATCAGTAAGAAATAAATGAAATTATATGTTTCATAATTATTGCCATCGACAGGTATCTTTAACTGCCACATTAGAATAAAACTGATTCCAACAACGATAGCTCCTCCAAATATATATGGCCTTCTGCGTCCCCATTTTGACCGGGTATGGTCGGAAATATATCCCATAATCGGATCAAGAATGGCATCCATAAATCTTGGAATGGCTGCTAAAATACCTGCCTTATATGGACTCATCCCAAAACCCACGACTAAGAAAAACATAAATACTCCCAATGCTGCAGGTAATAACTGGTTCGTTAAATTTCCAGCACCAAATGCAATTTTTTCGACAATAGGCACTATATCTTTTGGGTTAGTTTTATGGTCTGCCATTTTATTTGGTTTTACTTTTTTTTTGGAGACTACTGTTTAAATTGCCTTTACATTTATGATGGAATTAATTGTTTGCCCCTGCGCAGAAGTTTCATAAACCTCTGGCTGTAAACTTTTCTTTTGTGCCCAGGAATTAACCATCATACAAATAAGTAATACTGTATATAGAACTTTTTAAATAGTCATCTTTAAAAATTAAGTTGATTTTCCAGAGTCATAAACTAAATTTTCAACATCATTCTTTTCATATTAAAACATTTTCATTGAGGGAAACCTGGATTTGAAAAACTTCACCCGTTCTTTCAAATATTTTTTTACTGGTTTCTTCATCCAAATTCAATGCAGGGAAGGTTTTCTTTTTACTGTTACTGTAGGTTACTTCCAATCCTTCTTCCCCGGCTATTTTATAAACAACAGGAACTTGGCAATAGGTAAAACACAGTGAATCTTTTTCTAAATGCAATTGGTGGTATTTTGAAAAAGTATCAATTAAATTTACTGTTCTTGGTTGTGTTAAAAACTCTTTTTTTCTTAACAAACAAGGTTGAAAAAATAATTTCCCTTCTTTAACTAAAATGCCTAATTCACCGAAGCTGCTTAAAATATCTTCCTTTACTTGCCCTGTCATTCCGGGTTGTTGTGCGCCTTTACCAAAAGGAGTGTGGGAATATGGATCCGTAGGAAATGCACCAAAAAGTTCGGGTGATTTGTGAACACCGATTCCTTCATTGATTTTATAATAATGCTCAATCAAACGTCCGGTTATTTCAGTATTTGAATTTTTAGTAATGGCATTAACACAAGTTTCCTCAACAGCCAGTTGTAATTTAGAAACCATATGCCAGTAAATAGAACC
>JANLSA010000507.1:0-14470 GCA_031362085.1 Bacteroidota bacterium
GGAATTTCTTACCAAGAACACCTCTGTAACCAATTTCGTAGGAACCTACTGTTTCGGGAGTCAAGGGTTTAAAAATAGCTTGTACAAGCCTGTTTGAGTCGGCAATAGTGCCATTTCTATATCCCGTTCCTCTTGTATTGAAAACAGAGCTGGCTTTATAACCCGGACGTGTTGAATTTAATTTATATAAAGTTTGAAACTCGGGCAAAGAACCAATAAGGAAACCACCAGCACCACCACCCAAAGCAAGATTAATATATTGGTTTTGATTAGATGGGAAACGATATGCAGTTTGATAGGATAACCGAAGAAAATTTTCTTTTGCCACTTTAATTACAGCAGCAACTCTTGGCGTCCAGCGGCCATCAAAATTTGATTGTACATCATAACGCAAAGCTCCTGTAAGTGTTAATGCATCTTTAAATAGTTTTTTCTTCAATTGAAGATACCCACCTGTTTCTGAAACATTAATTGTACCCGCTGTATCAGCAAAAATTGTTCCTTGTGATTTTAAAGACCATTGTTTCCAACCACCTCCAACTATTATTTCCACTTTGTCAGAAAAATGACCAGCATCAGAAACGTTTAACTGAAACTCAGATGCCCAAAGAGAAGACTTATCTAAAAATTTAGACCCTCCGGGCTTATTAATAGGTGTTGTTTTTATTGCATTTGATGCAGCAT
The DNA here is from genome assembly GCA_031362085.1 of Bacteroidota bacterium. Lineage (GTDB taxonomy): Bacteria > Bacteroidota > Bacteroidia > Chitinophagales > Chitinophagaceae > VBAR01. Next base: position 685 of record JANLSA010000507.1, read on the forward strand.
TAAACTGAGCTGTACCAGGTATGAATCGGGTAGATCCGGCTATTGCACCACCCGTGAACGGGTTTACAGTAGCATTATCTAAAATATCCCGTAACTGATTATGAAGTGAGATATTAGATGCATTTGGTAATGCACCTAACCCCATTGCACGTCTTACTTCAGAAAATGTTCCTATATAAGTTGGAAACCAAACTGAACTAGGACGGGCTACTTCATTTAAATATGCACCTACGGCATCGCCTATATATGAATCACCAGAGTTTTCCTGGGTTGTATATCCACGAACCATCCAGTTCTTTGCTTTAACTTCTAATTTATGTTGTCCAATTTTAAACCCTTTTAATGAATAGCGATTAGCACCCGTATAAACAGTAGTACCTGTTCCGATATATGTGTTTATAGATGCTTCAATTTTATCTGTAATTTTCCAGTGAAACCCTGCATTCATTTTTACATTTAAAGAGTTATAATCCACTAAATCTTTTTCGTTATATCCGGTTCTGGATACGCTGGCTCCTTTAAAATAATTATTCTTAAATCCATTATAAAAAGGAAACATTTGAGCAGTTTGAGCAGCAATAGCAGGAGACTGCAGTACTGCTTGTAATCCAGCAGGAAATCCAAAAAAAGTTGAAAAGCCTGAAATTTGAGTTGGAGTGGGATAAACAGGATTACCAAGAAAGCCGTAATAACTATTTTGTAATGAAACTAGATCAACCAAACCACCAGATGCAGCCAATACGCCTCTTCTTATCTGATCTTGCACATAAAATGCAAAACCATCCATACTACGACTTGTTTCATCGCCATATATATTTATACCATTAAAATTTGGATCACTGTTACGGTTACCGCCTATTACTGTACTTAATATTCCAGTTTGTGCTTTATTCCGGTAGTCATCGGCTTGCCAATCACTTCCTTTTGCCATTTCAACACTAAATTTAAAAGCAAATTTGTTATTGATAGCTTTTGCATAACGGAACGACCAGTTATAATAAGGTGCAGGGCTGCGTTGCTTTCCGTCTGTATGCATAATGCCCTGTTTAACATTAAAACTTAATCCCTGAAACTTAAACGGGTTCTTACTGTTAATAAGCAACGTACCATTTATACCACCAGAACCATATAAAGCAGAAGAAGCACCGGATAATAATTCTATATTATCAACATCCATTTCAGTTAAACCTACAATAGAACTTACGGAAAAATTTAAACCAGGTGCCTGATTGTCCATTCCATCTACTAATTGATTTAACCGGGTATTACCACTGCTTACAAAACCACGGGTAGTAACAGTACGGAAAGTTAAACTAGCTGTGTGCATATCCACTCCCTTCAAATTGGTTAATGCCTCATAATAACTTGGTGCTGCCATATTGCGAATACTGGCACTACCAAATCTTTCAATTGTTACCGGAGCCTCTAATACTCTTTGAGGGGCACGGGATGCGGCTATAACAATATCCTGACCAATTGTTGTTTTTAGAGTCAATTCAATTTTTAAATCCGATGCATCATTCACTATCACTTCCGATGATTCATGATTTACCTCAGTAATTACTAATGTAACAGGAAGTTTTGCCACACGGATACTGAAGTTGCCGTTTGAGTTAGTATAAGTACCCGAACTGGATCCTTTTACAACTACTGAAACAGCAGGAACATTTTCTTTAGAACTTTTGTCTTTTACATTACCAGTAATTGTTACTGATTGTGCATTGGCTGAAAAAGAAAAGAGGGTAGCCAAAATGAAGGCAGCTAAAAAGCAGTAGCTTTTTCTCATAATCGTAAGTTTTAGTTTTTGTCCCCCAAAAGCGGGATAGATTTGAACGGAAAAATAAGCATTGTAAATCTACTGCAAAAATTTAATTTTTAAGCCCAAAGAATAACTTGTTGAAATCTTGAACCTATTGAGATTGGCGGATCATTGCTTCGCAATTAATTTCGATTATGGCACAATTTTCATTTCCGGGACAAACAAAATTTTATAAAGGCAAAGTAAGAGATGTTTATACAATAGATACTGATTGGCTTGTGATGGTGGCAAGCAATCGTATTTCGGCATTTGATGTTGTGCTTCCCAGACCAATTCCTTTCAAAGGTCAGGTGTTGAACCAAATCGCAGCTTATATGCTGAATGCGACAAAAGATATTTGTCCAAACTGGCTTGCCGCTGTTCCTGCACCCAATGTTTCTATTGGTAAAAAATGTATCCCATTTAAAATTGAAATGGTGGTACGAGGTACACTTACCGGTCATGCATGGCGTACTTACACTTCTGGTAAAAGAATTTTATGCGGTGCTATAATGCCCGATGGGTTAAAAGAAAATGATTTGTTCCCCACTCCTATTATTACTCCATCAACAAAAGCAGAAGAAGGACATGATGAAGATATTTCAGATCAAGAAATAATTTCAAAAGGCCTTGCTACAAAAACTGAATGGGAAAAACTTTCACAATATGCACTTCAGTTATTTGAAAGAGGAAAGCAAATAGCCGCAAAGCAAGGGCTAATTCTTGCTGATACTAAATATGAATTTGGAAAAATTGGAGAAACCATTTACCTGATGGACGAAATTCATACACCCGACAGTTCCCGGTATTTTTATGCAGATGGTTTTGAAGAAAGACAGGCAAGCGGCGGAAGACAAAAACAATTGAGCAAAGAATTTGTAAGAGAATGGTTGATTGCAAATAATTTTATGGGTAAAGAAGGACAGACCGTTCCGGAAATGACGGACGAGTGGGTCGATATCATCAGCAAAAGATATATTGAATTATATGAAAAAGTGATTGGCTCAACATTTATTCCGCAGCAATTAAGTGATGAAGAAATTTATAATAGCGTTATTCAATCTCTTAATCAATTGAGAAGCTGATCTATTTCGCAGGGGTTTCAGACACTTTCACCGATCTGCTGAATCTTGTTAACAATACAGTTCGTTTCTTTATAAAAAATAATTTATGAAAATTCTATTTATTGGTGCTTCCGGAATGCTGGGTATGCCAGTTGCTAAAGAATTATTAAAAGCAGGATTTGAACTGACTTTATTGGCAAGAGATGAAAAAAAAATGCAAAAAATTTTTCCTGGTGCAAAAATTTTCAAAGGTGATATTATGGATCAAGCCAGCTTGGAAAAAGCTTTTACCGGTCAGCAAACTGTCTATATGAATCTATCGGTAAATCAAAGCTCCCGGCAAAATGATCCGCAACCTGAAAGAAATGGAGTAATAAATATAATAGCAGCTGCAAAAGTTGCCGGTATTAGAAGGATAAGCTGTATTTCTTCGATAATTAAAAACTACCAGGGTATGAAAGGATTTAACTGGTGGAGTTTTTCAATGAAAAATAATGCAATAGAATTGATTAAATCATCAGGCATAGCCTATTCTATTTTTTATCCTTCCACTTTTATGGAAACCCTGGATAAACAAATGAAACAGGGAAATAAATTAATGCTTGCGGGAAAATCGATAGCTCCTATGTGGTTTGTAGCAGCTGAAGATTATGGCAAGCAGGTAGTAAAAGCTTTTCAAATTGCCGGTGATAAAAACCAGGAATATACTATACAAGGAACGGCAGCATATACATTTGATGAAGCAGCAAAAATTTTTCTGGCAAATTATTCTTCGTCATTAAAAATAATGAAGGCGCCCATTGGATTACTGAAATTCCTCGGCATCTTCAGTCCGAAAATGAAATATACAGCCAACATATGTGATGCCTTGAATAACTACCCGGAAAAATTTGAAAGCGAAAAAACCTGGATTGATTTAGGGAAGCCTACAATAAGTTTAGCTCAATATGCAAAGGCTTTGTAAATTGAGCCATGAAAAAAATATTTACTGCCCTCTTTTCCTCCTTTGCACTCATTAGTTTTTCCCAGGAAAATTATTTAATTATTGGAACATATACCTCTGGCAAAAGCGAAGGTCTTTATGTTTATAAATTTAATTCGCAGACCGGCGAAGCAAAATTTATCAACACTGCTAAAGCATCGAATCCTTCTTTTCTTACAATATCTCCGAATCAAAAATTTGTGTATGCAGTAAATGAAAATGCCGATAGTTCCCGATTCACGGTTACAGGTCATGTAGCTGCCTACTCATTTAATAAAGCGAACGGAAAACTTAATTACATCAATAAACAAGAATCAGGTGGTAAGCACCCTTGTTACGTTACTATAGATAAAACGGCTAAATGGGTTATCGCTGGAAATTATAGCAGCGGTTCACTTTCCGTATTACCCGTGAAAGCAAATGGAAGCCTTGATACCGCAATACAAATTGTACAACATGAAGGCCATGGTGTGGTAGAAGGCAGGCAGGATGATCCACATGTACATGCTACCGTTTTAAGTAAAGACAATAAAACGTTGTATGTTCCAGATTTAGGAATAGATAAATTGATGATGTATAAATTTAATAACAAGTCCGGATTACTTACCGATGCTCCGATGCCTTTTGTAATGACAGAACCCGGAACTGGTCCCCGGCATTTTGATTTTCATCCAAATAATAAATTTGCTTACCTGGTAGAAGAACTTACCGGCACTGTTTCTGTTTTTGAAATTTATAAAGATGGAAGTCTTGAATCCATTCAAAATATTTCTGCCTTACCAAGAGATTTTGATGGCGCCATTGGCAGTGCCGATATTCATGTTTCATCGGATGGTAAATTTCTTTATGTCTCAAACCGCGGTGAAAGCAATACAATTGGAATTTTTAAAATAAATTCTTCAACCGGTTTGCTTACATGGATTGATCATCAATCTACACTTGGCAAAACGCCCCGTAATTTTAGTCTGGATCCATCTGGTAATTATTTATTAGTAGCAAATCAGAATACAGACGATATCATTATTTTTAAAAGAAATAAAAACACCGGGTTGCTCACTGATACAGGTAAAAAAATAAATGTTCCCAGCCCGGTTTGTTTAAAATGGATTTCAACTAAATAAAATTTTATGAAACCTAAATCAATTTATCCTGCAGAAATGCAAAAACCCAAAGGGCATTACGCCCCTGCAGTTATTTATAACGGGTTCGTTTTTGTAAGCGGCCAGTTACCATTAGATGCAAATGGAGAAACACAATTAGGAAATATCGAAGAACAAACTGCTCTCTGTATGAAAAATATTGAAACAATTCTTAAATCAAGTAATAGCGATTTACATCATATTATTAAGACAAGTGTTTTTATTGCTGACATTGGCAATTGGGCAAAGTTCAATGAGACGTATGCCAAAATTATGGGAGATCATCGCCCTGCAAGAGTAGTAGTTCCTTGTGGCACACTCAATCGGGGTTGCGGAATTGAAATTGATTGCATAGCTGCTTTAAAAGAATAACAGGAATGGAAATTACAGCACATCATATCATTGATGCACATGAACGAATAAAATTATTTATTCATCATACACCTGTACTTACATCAAAAACAATCAATGCAATTTCCGGAGCTGAAGTTTTTTTTAAATGTGAGAACTTTCAAAAAATAGGTGCATTTAAAATACGTGGCGGTATGAATGCCGTTTTATCCTTGTCAAAAGATAAACAAGAACGGGGCATTGCCACCCATTCATCCGGCAACCATGCACAGGCTATAGCTTATGCTGCAAAAGAAGTTGGAACGAAAGCATTTATTGTTATGCCTGACAATTCACCAAGAGTAAAAGTGGATGCGGTAACTGATTATGGTGCAGAAATATTTTTTTGTGAACCGAACCAACAGGCAAGAGAAAAAAAGTTGAATGAAGTAGTGGAAAAAACCGGTGCAGAATTTATTCATCCCTATAATAACTACGAAGTAATAACCGGGCAGGCAACCTGTGCAAAAGAATTAATTGAAGAAATTCCTTCGCTTGATTTTATTATTGCACCGGTTGGCGGCGGTGGTTTATTGAGCGGTACACTGCTAAGTGCTCATTATTTTTCTCCCTCAACAATTGTTTATGCTGCAGAACCAGAAGGAGCAGCTGATGCGGTTTTAAGTTTTGCATCTGGTAAAATTGAAAAAGCAGTATTTGTTAAAACGATTGCTGATGGTTTGCTCACCACACTCGGTGATAAGACCTTTCCCATCATTAAACAATATGTAAAAGACGTGCTGACGGTAAGTGAGGAAGAAATCATTGCTGCACTTAAACTGGTTTATGAAAGAATGAAAATAGTTGTTGAGCCCAGTGCTGTAGTTCCGTTGGCTGCGTTGATTAAAAATAAAACCTTATTTGAAGGTAAAAGAGTGGGGATAATTTTTTCGGGTGGAAATGTTGATTTGAAGATGCTGAACGAGTGGTTTTGAAATACAATTATTACAAAAAAGAAATGAATTGATCAGTTACAAATCAGACATTCTGTCCCTTGCGTAATACTTTTACACCAATTAATTTTCTTAACAATATAAGACGATGAGTTCAATACCTTTCTTGCCTGTGACAATATTTTTTCTGCATCGGTTCTGCTGAACAAATCTGTTAACACTGTTCTATATAAATTACCTTTTTTAATGATCGCTGAAAATTGATGAATCTTCAATGCTTTTTTTAATTCATCCTGAGCTTCTGGAATTGAAATATCTCCGCCAGCAATTATATAATACTCTACCGACTCCTCCGTATTTAGTGTTGCCGATGCCAGCGGTTTTTCAAATTGGTTTATTTTCTCTTGAACTTCCAAAGACTTATTAACTTGTTCTTCTGAGGGATTGACAATTGTATCAATTTTTAATTGTTCTTTTTTCAGTAACAAATATTCCTGATATTCACTCAAAACTGTGTCGAGATAGTTTTTCCATGATTTTTTCAAGTCACCGCTTGGTGAAACGATTGATAAATATTTTGCAAGCAATAAACGCTCCTCGATTCCATCAACTTTTTTTACATCATTTACATATTTATCAAAATACTCTAACTCTTTTACATCTTGCTCTCTTTCCTTGAAAAGATCGGTTATTATTAATGTTACGGTAGTGATAGCAGTCGTAACTATTGCATATTTAAAAAGTTCAATTATCCGATCTAATTTTTCCTGTGCGATGCTACCTTTTTTTATATAATATACCCCGGCCATCATCGCTATAATGGTAATTAGGATAAATATAAAATAGAGCACAAATGAAACAGTTCCGGTATTTGAAAACATAATTTATTCTTTTAATGTGTGACAGAATAAAAAATTTATGTAATTACGAATATTCAGTATTTAAATTTACTGTATTTTATATAATGAACTAATTTTAATAATTAATCAGGGATTGGTTTATTCTCTTGCCTTTCCTAAATTCTCCTTTCTCACCTTCGCCTTATTAAAAACATTTCTTCCCTTATCAATACCGCTTCTTAAACGTTTTTGTTCCTCTTCCGGTAAATGAATAAAATGCTGGCATTCCTTACCACAGGTACCTTCAAATTTTTCTTTACATTCATTGCATTGTATAAATAAAAGATGACAGGCATCGTTAACACAGTTCACATGCGTATCGGCCGGTTTTCCGCATTGGTGGCATTGAGATATTATTTCTTCAGTTACCCTCTCTCCCAGCCGTTGATCAAAAACAAAATTTTTTCCATGAAATTTCATATCCAGATCTTTTTGCTTTGCTTCGTTTACATAATTTATAATGCCACCTTCCAGGTGAAATACGTTTTTAAATCCTTTGTGTAGCATATATGCCGAAGCTTTCTCGCATCTAATGCCGCCGGTACAATACATTATTATGTTTTTTTCTTTTTTACCCTGCATCATTTCGGCAGCCATGGGCAGTTGCTCACGAAAAGTATCACTGGGTATTTCAATCGCATTTTCAAAATGGCCTACTTCAAATTCATAATGATTACGCATATCAATAATCACGGTATCCGGATCATTGGATAATTGATTAAACTGTTCGGCATTTACATATCGTCCACTGTTTGCCATATCAAATAAAGGATCGGTTATTCCATCTGCCACAATTTTATTCCGAACTTTTATATCCAAAACATAAAAGGATTTACCGTCGTCATCCACTGCAATATTTAACCGCAAGCCATTTAACGGTTCAATAGCATAGAGATAGTTTTTAAATGCATCCATTTTTTCAGCCGGTAAACTTATCTGCGCATTAATACCTTCATGTGCCAGGTATATTCTACCCATCACATCCAATGCTTTTAAATCTTTATAAAGTGTATTGCGAAAAACCGAAGGTTCTTCAATTTTAAAATAACTGTAAAATGAAATAGTGGTGCGGGGAGTGGAATCGTTTTGAATGAGTTCTTTCAATTCCCTTCGGGAAATGCGGTTGTGTAATACGGTCATATTGTTTGAATTTTAATCCTAATTTTTCAGAATCCCGGTTGCAGGCCGGGCAAAATTCTAAAGCATGACAAAGATAGTAGTATCTCAGTTTAAATTTACAAACAGGAAGAGTCTTGCCATGCTGAGCCATTTCGTTCAGACTAACTATAATTGAGTGAAATCAGGCGAAGCATCTCAAGCGACTAATGTCTTCAAGAGATTCCTCGCAAAGCCTCGGAAAGACAAGACTCGGTGAAATTAATAACACAATAATAATTATGTAAAGCAAGAACAAACTCGTAGAAAAGTAAGGGATCTTCGAACTAAGTTCTACGCCAAAAGGCGTAACAGCGGCGAATTACGGATAATCATCCCGTTCCTTTGGCTTATTTCGTTTTATACCAATCCGGAAGGTGCTGTTATTTGATTTCCCATTCAGGAAGGATTGTACAAAATCAAATCTGAATTGTTTGAAAATATTTTCAAAGCCAACTGATATTTCGTAGTAGTCAGCATTTTTATGATAGAATGCGTTAGCAGCGGCTACCAGGTGCCAATTCCATTTTCTAATGATCGGAATTTTATTGGTAATAAATCCATTGAAATGATGTTCGATATGACCAAAGGCATAAAATTTTTCAATATTACTAAAGTCATACAAGGGCAACAACTGATAACTATTCAGATACTCCGAAGCAAACCGTGAATTATTTCCATTGAAATGATTGTAGTCGGGCACTTGTACATTTTTTGCACTGATAAATCCACCAGCTCCGATTTTATAACTGAATTTCCCCTTCAATTTAAAATTCAAATCATCTTTGATTGACAATTTCCATTTTGAAAAATCTTCGTCGCTGCCAAAAACATTTTTTTCTGCCAGAGTATAATCCAAAACAAATACCGGGTACTTAGACCCCAAATTTATTTTCCCTTCAGGCAACTCAATATATTTTGCTTTTGGCTGCCAGCTAATTCTGAATAAAGTTGTAAAAACCTGGTGACGTGTAAAATTCGTATTCATCAACGCCACTGGATAGTTTGGTGTGAAAGCACGGTTATCTTTCTTATACCAGGTATAATTGCTCTTATTCTCCAAAGGCAAACGGTCCTGGTATTGAAATGCGGCTGTCCAGCTAAATCCATTTCCAATCCCTTGTGTATAACTTCCACGCAGGTACCATGCTTCATAAATTAATAAAAGATTTCTCTCACTTAATAAAGTTGTTAATGTATTTCTTCTTGGGCCAACCGTGCTTTGATTATTGAATTGAAAAACTTTTTTGCCACCGGAGATCATTGCCGAAGAGTGATATTTTGTTCCAAAATTGTAACGGGCAGTAAGATGTGCATTGAAATGATTATTTAAAAACCCATATCTGAAATTGGGAGATAATGTAATTCTCTTGCGGCTATAAATATTCTTATCAATTTTTTTAGACCAGCTAAACCCGGTATTCAGCACTACGCCTTCCACAATATTAAAACTTATTATCTCTGGCAGAGGTTGTATTTCGAGGGTTGTTCTTTTTTCGGTAGCTATAAATGTTTTCCCAAACAAGGTACTTAACAATGAAATTTTATTAGCTATCCGATCCAATGAATCCACATATTTATTATCCTGCCTGGCTAAGTCCAGGCTGTCTTTCCTTTTATAATCATGTATTTCATCTGACAGCAGTGGTACAGGCCTTGCAATATCCCAATAGGAATTTGATTTTTTATTTGCACTGTCTGTAAATTTTAAAACGGTGCTGGAAAAATGATTTTTTTCATACACCGGATTCAGGTCAAATTTGGAGTACACATTTAAAAAATTTCCATAAGCATCGAAGCCCAGTATTTTTACAGTTGGATACATGATTTGAGTTTTAATAACCCATACATCTTTATTCAGCGGTTCATATAACTGCTGAATTTTTAATGTATCCACAAAATTCATCTGGCTTTGTTTTGTAAGAATAAATTCCAATGAATGGATTCGCCATTCGTTTTCAACAATATTAATAAACCCACTAAAAAGTGGTTCGTATTTTCTACGCGGTATCACCTGAATTTTGTTAATCAGAATGCCATCTTCAACAAAAGAACCTTTAAAACGAAACCGGTAATATGAAATAGCATTATCAGCTAACGGAGAAACAAAACCCCGTTCATTCAAAGGGTTTTCCCGGCTACCTATAAAAACATTTTCACTATAAAAAGAAAAAAACTGGGGAGCACTTAGCCCATACGCATCGGGCTGTCCACTTACTTTCGAAGAAATTACTTCAGTTTTTTCTTTTCCGTTTTCATCTACCGAATACTTAGAAACGGTTTCTGACAAATAAATCATTTTTTGTTTGCTGGTATCACCATCTCCAAAATCTACTTTCTGCCCAAGCAATTTTTTTGGATAATTGCGAACTTTCATATTCCCTTTTGTATAAACTTCACTTGAAAATTTTCTCAACTCATTGCCATGTTCTTTTCTTTTTGAAATTGCATTGCGGATAATTTCATAAGCATAATCAGTTTGGTTGCTGACAACTACTGTTTCCATTGCAATATCCTGAACAGATAAAGCAAAATTTACAACCTGATCCGCATCTGTTACCAATATCGTTTTTTCCACTTTTGTATAACCTACATACTGACACACCAAAGTATACGTACCGGGAGCAAGCGATAATAAATAGTTGCCAAGGTTATTTGCATTGGTCCCATTTTTTGTTCCCTTTACTGAAATGGATGCGAATGGCAAAGCGGTTCCGTCGGCATTATCCGTTACGGTTCCTGTAATTTTTCCGGCAATAGCAGTAGAAGAAAGAAATATAAAAATAGGAATGAAAAAAAATATTTTAATCATAGTTGGCTTACAAATTGAGAAACAAATCGTGTTATAAATTATTTTGCCCAAGATAGTAATTCTGTTTCTTTTAACCGTCATTTACCCGACGATGATCGCATGTAACTTCCGGATAAGGCTGCAAATCCTGCTACCAATGCTCCGATAAATGCTGTAACAAGAATGATGGTTACAGATGACTGTCCGAGCTTCATTAATTCTGCTACACGAATTGAAAGCAGGTGATTGTTTTTCATATCAATCCAATATGCAAGGCCACCCCATAACAAAAACAGACCAATAAACCCGGCAACAAAAGCCTTCCAGGGTTTTTGATGAACAATTGCTGCTACTGCAAAAGAAACAATAGCAATACTCCACCAGGGAAAATAAAGTCCGGCAATAAAAGATAATAAAGCGGTAAGTAATGTTGCAATTAAAAATTTCATTCTCTTTTTTTTAAATATTCAATAAACAATTATCAAGAATCGGTTTTAGGCAATTTAAAATTTGCAATCTTAAATTTTCAATTACTAAACTTCATCCTCCACTTCACCTTCGCATCATTTTTATCTCCTTCCCGCATATACCAAAGCTGATTATATTTTCCCTCGGCCCATTGATCAACAAAATTATCATAGAATTTACTTCCGGGGTTTCCACTTTGACCTCCGGGGTAAACGCCATACGCTTCGATTGGCGTTGTCATTTGCACAATCATTCTCCAGGAAGGGCCATGACTTCCTTTCACTGCATTTATAATATTTCCATAACCACCCACATGCAAATTCGTTCTGGCAAAAGGGAGCAGTTTAGATTTAGATGCGTCCGATACGTGATAGATTCCCGGTTTATTTATTTTAAACCATTCGATTCCACCCTCAGCTTCTTTTGTTTTAAAAAAAACTGAGGCTTTTTTAAATGAATTTGTTACAACATCAAATAACGTTTCTTTTACCGGTGTATTTATATTATCAATAAACTTCATTGCGGAATCTTTTTTTAATAACTCCACCAGTGTTTGTTCTTCCGGCCAGTAAGCTGCAGGGTATATCTGCGTTAATTCATCTGTCCATATTTCTCTTTCCAAACTATCAAGCCAGCCTTGATAAATAGTTTGCCCTTTTGAATCAGGCGTTGCCTGCAAATCCCAGTTTTTAAAAATGTCTAAATATTTTTTTTCGTCAGAATTCAATGCATTCTCTTTTACATATTTTAAAAAAATGCCTCTAACATCTTCGGCCAGAGTATTAAAATAATCAAACTGCAGTCTCATCATATCCTGCGGAGTAATTCCACTCATCCCCGATAATTTATTATAGATTGTAATACCCCTGGCAGTAATATAAGAACCGGGAATAAAATAAGGATACGTAGAATCAACCGGACGTTGATTGCCGCTTTGTAAAAATCCCTGTACCGGGTTTTTAATGTGGGGGTTTTCTGTTTGTGGAATAAAACCCTGCCATAAATAACTACTGTCATAACCCGGCATCACATATTGACCCTGCATATCCCACCTAGCTGGAAATTTTCCTTGTTGCCAGATTGCAATATCGCCGGACTGAGATGCAAAAACAAAATTTTGCCCGGGGCAGCTGAATGATTTTATTGCTTCTGCATACTCATCATAATTATTTGCCCTGTTTAGTTTATACAATGCAATTACTTCATTACTGGGATCATGTGCCACCCATCTTACAGCTAAATTTTTCTTCTGAGAATAATCATTCGAAAAACTTTCATCAAACATCACCGGGCCAAAAACAGAATAAGCAACTGTATCCAGCACATCAGCTCCATCTTTTACTTTTATTCTTTCCTCCCGCAAATTTGTTTTTTTCCATTCGCCTTCAAACCAATATTCCTGTTTCGTATTGTCTTTAAATTTTATTTCATAATAATCTTTTACATCCCGCTGCGCATTCGTTACTCCCCATGATATGCTATCATTAAAACCAATGATAATAAACGGGCTTCCGGGAAGAGTGACACCATAGGTGTTACTGCTTGGTGATACCAATTGCATTTCATACCAAATAGATGGAAGCGTTAATTCAAGATGCGGGTCATTACAAAGTATGGGTGCACCACTTTGTGTTTTACTTCCTGCAACCACCCAGTTATTACTTCCGTTGGTTTTATCCTGCTCTACTTCAGGCCTTGCAGGCATTGTATCTTTTTTGGAGAAATAAATCGAATCAGCATCAGCCGGTTTTATGGGAACAATGCCTGGCTTATCAAAAACAGTTCCTTTGGGAATAATCGGCACCAGTGAATCGGGTACTTCCGGATAAATCATTTTAAATACATTGGTATTAAAAATATTTTTTGAGTTGGTATTGGCAAGATCATGTTCAGTTTCGCTGGAAAGCATTTTCGCCATCATTTTTAATAATAATGCGCTGCGCAAATTGCTCCAGACTTCCGGTTCAATATTCAGTAATTTATATTCAAGCGGAAGATTGGCAATTGTAAGTGTCTTAATATATGCATTGATTCCGTTTGTGTACGCTGTCACCGTTTTCAATACAATTGGATCTAATTCCATTTCATGCAAGGCATTTTCCGCAGCATATACCATTCCTAATCTTCTTTGTCCCCGATCAAAATTTATTGCCCTGCTTCCGGCTATTTCACTTGCTCTGCCTGCAGCAGCTTTTGTTTGCAAATCC
>JANLSA010000536.1:0-4229 GCA_031362085.1 Bacteroidota bacterium
AGAAGATAAAAAAATATTTCATGAAGGAATGGATAAATTGAATGCGGCTTGTAAGGAAATGCATCATACAACATTCATGAATGCAAATGCAAAGGAACGAACTGATTTATTAACTGTTTTGGATAAAGAGGCTAAAGAGTATCACAAAACGAAAAATGATTTTGATAAAGTGCAAAATGAAAAAGAAAATGCTGACTTAGCTAAAGGAAATAAATCGTTTGTAAAAGAAAAAATGCCTTCTCATTATTTTACCATGATGAAGCAATTAACGATCACTGGGTATTTTACCAGTAAAGCAGGAAGAATTGGTGCAACAAGATATGAGCCTGTACCGGGTAAATATATAGGTGACTTGGATTATAAAAAGGGAGATAAAATATTTACCAGCCTTGCTTAATGATAATAAAATTTAATAACTTTTAATTTTAATAAATTAAAAATGAAAAGAAATGATTTTTTAAAAATTACCGGCGGACTTGCACTTGGCAGTCTTGCAAGCAAAAATATTTTTGGTTCATTTTCGGATGCAGAAGATGCAAGAAAAATAAAGAAAATTGGGTTGCAACTTTATACCCTGCGTGATGTATTACCGAAAGACCCAAAAGGAATTTTAAAACAAGTAGCCGGTTTTGGTTATAAACAGATTGAAAGTTATGAAGGTGGCCAGGGAATGTTTTGGGGTATGAGCAATACTGATTTTAAAAAATATATGGATGATCTTGGAATGACAATTATCTCCAGCCATTGTGATACAACAAAAGATTTTGAAAAGAAAGCAACAGATGCAGCTGCCATTGGAATGAAATACCTCATCTATCCCTGGGAAGGTGCCGGAAAAAAAATAGATGATTATAAGAAATTTGCCGAGGATTTTAATAAGAAAGGCGAAATATGTAAAATGTACGGAATCCGTTTTGCATTTCATAATCATGATTTTACTTTCAGAACGTTGGAAGGTCAGTTTGCACAGGATGTTTTATTAAATAATACAGACCCGGCATTGGTGGATTTTGAAATGGATATTTACTGGGTGGTTACAGCCAAACAGGATCCGGAAGCATGGTTGAAAAAGTATAAAAATCGTTTTCGCCTTTGCCATATTAAAGACAGAACAAAAAATTCGACAGAAACTGCCGATACATGTACACTTGGAGAAGGCATTATTGACTATCCTAAAATTTTAAAAACAGCTAAGCAAAATGGAATGCAATACTTTATTGTAGAGCAGGAAAGATATGATGGTACCACACCTTTAAAGGCTGTTGAAGCCAATGCGGCATATATGAAGGCATTGACAATTTAATAAAATCATTCTTTATTGAAAATCACTGACCAGATCAATTTATCCGGAGATTTCTGCAACCTTATTAAGCTTTGATTCACTAAGCAAATTTGCATTTGCTGTTTCAGCTTCTTCAATCGGCGTATAATCAGAAAGAATATCTGCTTTAAATTTTCTTACGCATACATCATGTTCAAAATGTACTGAAGGTTTGCCATCTTTTGTTCGTACGGTCCATCCATCGCTTTCTGTATATACCTCTTTCCTCCCCAGATTTATCATGGGCTCAATAGCAAGGACCATTCCTTCTCTTAGTTTTGTGCCACTTCCCCGTTTTCCATAATTAGGTACTTGCGGGTCTTCATGCAGATTTTTTCCCAGTCCATGACCTACTAATTCACGAACCACACCATAGCCATGTTTTTTTTCGGTATAATCCTGAATGGCATTTGCGATATCACCGACCCGGTTATTGGCTATCGCTTTTTCAATTCCTTTGTATAAACTTTCCTTGGTAATTTTTATTAACTGCATCACATCAGCACCCGGATTACCTATTGCAAACGTATAAGCATGATCACCATGCCATCCATTTAATATAACACCAATATCAATCGAAATGATATCGCCTTCACGCAGTTCTTTTTTATTCGGGAAGCCGTGCACCACCACATCATTTACTGAAATACAGGCATTGTAAGGAAACCCATTGTAGTTTAAAAAAGATGGAACTGCATTATGATCTTTTACAAATTCTCCAATAATAGCATCTAAATACAGAGTCGTAATACCCGGTTTTAAAACCGTAGCTACCTCGCTAAGTGTTTTACTTACCAGTAATGCACTCTTGCGCATCATTTCCACATCTTCATCTGTTTTTATTAAAATCATTTTGCAAATATCAGTAATAATTTTTTGTGTTCCAATCTCAGCAATTTCTTCGTTGTTTCTATTCTCCAGTCTATTATATTAAAGTTGGTTTATAATAAAAAAAATCCGACTCATTTCTGAGCCGGTAATATTTTAAAAAACAACATGGATTAGAAAAATCAGATTGACACCCCTGAAGTACTCTGTCTTCCCTGAATTCTTCCGCTCTTCATCAAACCATCATATTGTCTCATCATCAGTTGAGTTTCTATTTGCTGAAGCGTATCGAGAATTACACCCACCATAATGAGCAACGATGTACCACCAAAGAAAGTTGAGAAACCGGGGGATACACCAAATCGTTGTGCTATTCCTGGTAATATACCAATGATTGCAAGAAACACAGCACCTGGTAAAGTTATTTTATCCATGATAGCGCCGATATAATCGGTTGTTGGCTGACCGGGTTTTACTCCGGGAATGAATCCGTTATTCTGTTTCAGGTTATCTGAAATTTGTTTTGGATTAAATATTAATGCGGTGTATAAAAATGTAAACCCAATAACAACTACAGAATAAATAATCATGTACACAAAGTTGGCATGATTGGTAAACATTTGTCCGATGTCACCTCCTCTTTTACCCAGCGTAAACAAAGTGGGCAAAAACATAATAGCCTGTGCAAAAATGATCGGCATCACACCGGCGCTGTTTACTTTTATCGGAAGAAACTGTCTTGCCCCGCCAAATTTATTATTGCCTACAATTTGTTTTGCATAATTAACCGGTATTTTACGAACTCCCTGAATCAATAATATACAGGCAAGAATGATTGCAATCAGTATAGCAATCTCAACTATAAAAATTAAAATGTCACCCGTGCGGTTTGATTTTGCAGATAGTTCCTGAACAAATGACTGCGGTAACCGATTTAGAATACCTACCATAATGATAAGTGAAGTACCATTGCCCAAACCTTTGTCAGTAATTTTTTCACCCATCCACATTACAAACATTGTTCCTGCAGTAAGTATTAACAAAGATGAAATCCAGAAATAAGATGTATATCCCGCAATCATCGCACCATTACCCTGGTTCATTCCTTTTATATAAGCCACATAAGCCGAAGCCTGGAATAAGGTAACAAGAACCGTTAGATATCTTGTGTATTGATTTATTTTTTTACGACCACTCTCCCCTTCTTTCTGCATTTTTTGAAAGGAAGGAACAAGAACCGTCATCAACTGCATAAAGATAGATGCAGAAATATAGGGCATAATACCCAACGCAAATATAGATTGACGCTGAAACGAACCACCCGAAAAAGTATTAATTAATCCAAGAATACCGCCGGCACCTTCACCCGAATCCACCAATGTGGGATTAACACCAGGCAAAACGATATTTGTTCCGAGCACATAAATGCCCATCAGCATCAACGTAAAAAGTATTTTACCTTTTAACTCATCGATGCTCCAGATGTTTCTTAATGTTTGTATCAGTTTCTTCACGGGTAATAAAAATTTTTTGTTACCGTTAAATATTTTTTTGTACCAGGCTATTTTGCTACTATCATCGTCCCTTGCGTCGCACCCTTTTACATAAGTGCATGCTTCAGCAACAGCAGCAACAGTATTTTTAATTTCTTGGTATTCTTAAATCAATAGGTACCAAAAAAATCTGTTAAAATCAAAAGTCCCCCGATTGCACCGGGGGGAAAAGAACTTTATCTAATTATTTCGATTGAACCACCCGTTGTTTCAATTGCAGCTTTTGCTTTATCGCTAACAGCATTTATTCTAAAGCTCAACTTAGTTTTCAATTCACCATTGCCAAGAATTTTTACTTTATCAGTGCGGTTAACTAACCCGTTAATATAAAGTGTTTCCATACTGAATTCAGTAAAGCCATATTTTTCAATAAGCTGCTCAATCTGACCCAGGTTAAATACTTTATATTCTACACGATTAATATTTTTGAAACCCCGTTTTGGAACACGACGTTGTATCGGCATCTGTCCACCCTCATGCGATCTTCTGTTTTTAAAACCACTACGGCTCTGATGACCTTTATTACC
>JANLSA010000537.1:0-15578 GCA_031362085.1 Bacteroidota bacterium
GGGAAGATACCTTTCCATTAACACAGGCATGGGAGTTGATGATGAAAGAAGGAACAAAAACGAGTAATAAAGGAATTGCATTGAATGAAGTTGAGTTGATTGCACCGGTTCCATTTCCAACTTCTTGCCGGGATGGTTATGCATTTCGCCAGCATGTGGCGGCGGCAAGAAGAAATCGGAAAGCAGATATGATTCCCGAATTTGATCAGTACCCGATATTTTATTTTACCAATCATCATAGCATTCAGGGACCTGGCGAAATAAAATGTATGCCCGATCATTTTGAAAAATTAGATTTTGAACTGGAAGCTGCAATTGTAATTTGCAAACAGGGAAGAAATATTAAAGCGGAAGATGCGGATGAATATATCGGCGGGCTGATGATCATGAATGATATCAGTGCAAGAAAATTACAAATGGAAGAAATGTTGCTAAACCTTGGACCGGCAAAAGGAAAAGATTTTAGTACAGCAATCGGACCGTGGTTAGTGACATTGGATGAATTAAAAGAAAAGGAAGTGAATGCAAAAGAAAATCATACGGGCAAAAGCTGGAACTTAAAAATGAAGTGTTGGGTAAATGGTGTACAGGTAAGTGAAGGAAATGTGGGTGATATGGATTGGACTTTTGCAGAAATTATTGAACGGGCATCATATGGTGTAGATCTTTTTCCGGGTGATGTAATCGGAAGCGGCACGGTTGGCACCGGTTGTTTTTTAGAATTGAATGGTACGGGTAAATTAAATAATCCTGATTATACTGAACAATGGCTGAATGCCGGCGATGTGGTAGAGATGGAAATAGATGGCCTTGGTAAATTATCAAATACAATTGTTGCAGAAGAAACAGATTGGAGTATACTTGCAAAAAAGAAATTATAAGTTACAGGTTATTATGCGATGTAAATGTTAATTGGTGATTGAGTTATCATTTGTAAAATCTATTTTTATTTTATACAGGTTCAGCACACACACAACTCATTCCAATTGTTTATTAATTAACGTTTCCATTTTCACACAGGCGGCCCGTGCATTAATAAATGCATCAATACTTCTATGTAACCTTTCTAATCTTAGCGTTAAGGCACTACCCATATCATGACGAAACATTAAAGCGTCATTTCCTTTAAGCACATCCTGGTGATGGGATAGCTTTTCCACTATACCCGGTTTTGAGTTATTACTTGTATCAAGATTTAACTGACAGGTAAGATCATAATTTTTATAGATTGCCGGAATAAATAATTCGGAATAATATTTTTTTTCAAATTCCTGGTTTCGGTATTGTGCAAAATTAGTGATGCGTTCATAATCCATCATATTTTTCAGAAACTCAATATTACCAACATAGCGGAGAGACCCCGAAGATTTCATTTGTTCATAGGTTTCTTTGCGGGTTAAAAAATTTCTAACCCATACAGCTCCCATTTTTTTTGCAAATGCTGCACGGTCAATAGAAGTACTATCCGCAAGAAGCCACAGTAACAGCGAATCATGGTTTGCAATATGGTCATTATCCTGATGTATCAGCGAATCAAGATTTGTGATATTGGTTTTAACATCCATCAGCATACTTTGTAAAAACTGGTGAGCTCTTTTCTTTTCAATAATATGTTCTCGTTGGTTCTCTGCTAAAAAACCAGCAAACACTGCGAGAAACAGCATTAAAAACTCCCAGAAATAATGGGTCCATTTTTTTCTTGGAGTATGAGAGTGACTATGTACTTCCATATTTTTTAATATTTATACATTTTTATTTTTCCGCATCGGTTGCCATTTTTTATAGGTGCCGCTTCGCCATATCCATTCCAGCGGGCCGTAATTAAAATACGTTAACCAGATAGTACTGATGATAACCTGAATAATAAATACGCCAATACCAAATAAAGTATAATAAACCGGGCCCACTTGTCCCATATAGCCTAAGCCTGCACCCAAGAAAACAAAATTGCCAATAAGTGATTGTGAAATATAATTACTAAAAGCCATTTTACCAACCGGAGCAATCAATGAAAATGTTTTTTTGCAGACAGCTTTTTGAAACAGTAACATAAAGCAGCCAACATAAGCTAATGCAAGCGGGGCAACACCCAGTGCATAAACTATCGTCTGGTACATTCCTTTATGTTTAAGCTGAAAATAATCTCCCATAGCGGTTGACATATAATGAGCCAAAAAATAATTTGCCGGCAGGCCAATGATAAACCCGCATGCAATTACCCACAGCACTGTTTTCTTATGCTGCATAATATTTTTATAAAAATCCGTACGGCCAATAACATAGCCAATTAAAAACATCCCAAGCACTTTTGATATACGGCTGATAAAAATTAAATACCCATAGCGGTAAAAAAATCCGCCCACATTTGTTTTAAAAACCTCCCACCAGTTTGCTTTCTTCATAGCATTCATAAACTCTTCCTGGTTATTAAGATTATTGAACTGTGGACTTAGATGCCTGTCCACCCATCCGCCTGCCTGGAATAATTTTTCTGCAGGAGTATTTAAAACAGGGAACAACATTTTTAAACCATATAATAAAACAGGTGAGAGAATCAGTACACCAGCTGTTATTAATAAAGCCTTATTCGAAAATTTTCTGAATGGCAATAATAAAAAACCAAGCATCGCATAAAAGAAAACAATATCACCCGACCAAATCATTAAATGAATAAAACCTAGCAATAGCATAAACAATAATCTTCTTTTTACAGTTGGTATAGCATCAACCCCCTTAGCCAAACCTCTTTTTATTTGTAAGGCAATACCCCAGCCGAATAATAAACTAAAGATGGAATAAAATTTACCCTCGATAAACATATGATGCAGGAATGTCATTTTATGATCCCATTCCGGAAGCAAAAACGGGCCGCTTAGCTTTGAACCTTCATCATACCACGACAACCCACTGCCGAGGTTGGCAATAAAAATTCCGAGGATGGCAAAGCCACGAAGCACATCCATAAAAATTTCTCTTTCATTAGTTTGAACAGGTGATAATATTTGCATAATTCGATTTGTAATGAATTAAATAAAGTAGTTATAAGGTTGGGAATTAAAGAAAATAAATCTATGGATAAATAAACTTTTCAGCAATTTAATTATATTAGTTGTTTAGAAGTTTTGTTTATCTAATAACAGCTCCTTAACTTGTATCTCTTCTTACTATCCCTGATCTCCCTTTGAATACTCACTTTGACTTTATTTATTTATATTTTAAAAAAACGGTTATGAAATTAAAACTGGTGCTTGTCGCATTTATCCTGGCCCCCCTTTTTAGTATTGCACAAAAAAACTGGAGCCCTGAACAATGTTTGAAAATTAAAAACATCACGGCTGTTGTCCCGTCTCCTGACGGGAATAAAATTCTTTACACAGTTCGTGAAGCAGTAATGACAGATGACCGGAGTGAATATATAAACCAGGTATGGCTTTGCAACCGGAATGGAACAAATGCTGTTCAATTAACCAAAGGCGATAAAAATTCCTCCAATCCCAAATGGAGCCCCGATGGAAACTGGATTGCATTCACTTCTTCAAGAGACAGTAAAAATAATTTATACCTATTGCCCGTAGCCGGTGGCGAATCAGAAAAAATAACGGATGTAAAAAGCAGCATAGGAAATTATAACTGGAGCAATGATGGAAGTATGATTGCATTTACCATGCCCGACGCTGCAGATGATAAAGAAGAAAAAAATAAAAAAGCAAAAGACGATTCTTATTTTATGGATGAAGAAGTAAAACAAAACCGGCTTTTTGTTTTATGGTTGAATAAAAAAGATACGGCCGGAAAATGCATTCAGAAAAAACTGACCAAAGAAAATTATAATGTAAATGCTTTTGACTGGAGTGCCGATGGGAAAACAATTGCATACAGTCATGGTAAATCACCAGAAGTAAATGATAATGTGTACAGCGATATTTCTTTAGTAGAAATTGAAAGCGGAACAATAAAATCAATTGCCAATACCGGAGCCGGCGAAACCAATCCCTTGTTCAGCCCCGACGGGAAATTAATTGCATACCAATGCACTACCGACCCGGTTGACTGGTCGGGGGCAAGGCATGTAAAAATTTATTCGATTACCGATGGAAAAAGCTGGCGGCTGAAAGCAACTCCGGATGAAAATGGCGGCATCATTGGATGGACACCCGATGGAAAAAATATTCTTTATGCCGAAGCAAATAAAACACTCAGCAGTATTTACCAGTTAAGTATTGATGGCAAATCCATTGCTGAATGGAACAAAGGATCGAAAGATATGATTGGCGGAGCTACATTGAATTCAACCGGAACTTATATAGGGTTCACTTTACAGAACCCAACTCAATTGCCCGAAGGTTATATCAGTTTATTAAATAACTATGCCCCGGTAAAAGTTACCGGCATCAATGCAGAATATGCAAATAAACCATTACCAAAAACGGAAGTGGTAAAATGGAAAGCCGCTGATGGAAAAGAAATAGAAGGCTTGCTTACATATCCAATCAATTATCAACCCGGGCAAAAAGTTCCTTTTATATTAAATGTGCACGGTGGGCCAGCCGGAGTTTTTTCTCAGGCATGTGTTGCAGGCAATCAGGGTACTTATCCTATTGCTGCATTTGCAGAAGCTGGTTTTGCAGTACTGCGTCCTAATCCAAGAGGTTCATCAGGATATGGAACCGAGTTTCGTACCGCTAACCGGGAAGATTGGGGTGGAAAAGATTTTCTGGATTTAATGGCAGGCGTTGATCAGGTTATTAAAATGGGAGTGGCAGATGAAAATAAAATGGGAGTGATGGGCTGGAGCTATGGTGGTTTTATGAGCAGTTGGATTGTAGGTCATACTAACCGGTTTAAAGTGGCAAGTATCGGTGCACCGGTGGTAGATTTATCACATCAGAATCTTACGGATGATATCGAAGGATTTCTTCCTTCTTATTTCAAGTCTAATCCATGGGACGACTGGAGTAAATATGATGCACATTCTCCACTACGCTTTGTACAAAATGTAAAAACTCCCGTGATGTTGCAACATGGTGAGGCCGATCAACGGGTTCCTTTCAGCAACTCAGTTATGTTTTATAATGCACTGCGCAGAAGAGGTGTGCCCGTTCGTTTATTGGCATTGCCACGTCAGCCGCATGGCCCGCAGGAGCCCAGAATGGTTTTAAAAACGATGCAAACAAATATGGATTGGTTTGAAAAATTTATTGGGGAGAAGAAAGGATTCTGATTTGAATTAAATTTTTATTCATCATAAAAACTAAAACATGAAACAAAAAACCAACGCAAGTATTTTTCTTGCATTACTGATGGCCTTTGCTTTTATTGCCTGTAATAATGAAAAGAAAACGGATGAGCCGATCAAAGTGGAAGGAGTAAAAATAGATCCTCCGGCAATGCCCAATTATGATCCGGCAATGGATCCGGTAAAAGTGGAAGCAAATGTTATTTCCAAAGTTTTTGGAGATACACTGGGAGTAAAATTTTATGAACTGATCATCAAACCGGGAGATTCAGTAGGATTGCATTCACATCCAGATCATTTGGTGTATGTAATAGATGGCGGCATAGTGGAATTAAAAAATAAAGATGGGGTGGCTACACCTACTGAGTTTAAAACAGGAATGGGAGTGGTAACAGGGCCTGATATTCATTCCGGAAAAAATACAGGAACTACTACTATTAAAATGGTGGTGGCGGATATTTACAGACCAAGAGGATAATTGAACTGAAAGCCGGTATCAGAAAATTTTTCAGATACCGGCTTTTTTATTTTAGTATCGGGACTTAAACAATTGTTTCAGATTTTTTACATCTACTAAAACCAACTGCATGTCAAACGCATCAACGGGAATGCTGGCCTCTCCAACCGGTCAGCAGGATAGAATTATTATACTTGACAGCCTCAGGGGACTTGCAATCCTTGGCATTTTATTAATGAACATGCCAGGGTTTGCTATACCGCCTCCGGCTCAGAATGATCCATCCCTATTGAATGAATGGGGAACAATTGACTTTACTACATGGAAAATTGTACAATGGTTTCCCGAAGGAACACAAAGAGCTATCTTTTCCATGTTGTTTGGCGCAGGCATTCTTCTTTTTATTGGTGGAAAAGAAAAAAGAATGGATGGAATGATGCCTGCTGATTATTTCTTCCGACGCCAGCTTTGGTTAATTGTTTTTTCACTGTTTGATGTTTTTGTTTTACTCTGGTCGGGTGATATTTTACTGGATTATGCATGTCTGGGTATGCTCATGTTTGTATTCCGTAATCTACCGCCAAAAAAATTACTGATTGGTGCAGTGCTTTGTTTCATTTTTATGTTGGCAAGGGAAAACAGGAACCTGTACCAGAATAAAGAATTAATTCATCGTGGAGAAATGATTGCTGCAATAGATACAACCCAAACAAAACTTACACTGATTCAAAAGGAACAGTTGGGTGCAATGATAGGGTTTAAAGAAAAAAATACAGAGGCAAGCAAGCTGACAAGGATGCAAAAAAATATTGACAAGAGTTTAGGCAGTTATAAAGATCTATATGAATACCGTACTGGTCGCTATGTTGAAGACCTGGTTGACTATCTCTATTTTGGAATCTGGGATGTGTTACTTTTTATGTTTATAGGCATGGCTCTTTTTAAAATGGGAATTTTAACAGGACAAGCTTCAGTTAAAACATATTTGTTGATGACAGTTGTTGGATTAGGTATTGGGTTAACAGTTTCCTATTTCCGGTTGCAACAAATGGTGAATGCAAAATTCAATTGGTTTGAATACACCAAGCAAATTTCGATTTCAACTTATGAATTGTCCCGCACCTTCCGTTCAATTGGCATATTGGGTTTAATAATGTTATTGTATAAATCCCGTTTGTTCAAATGGTTATTTGCCATGTTGCGGCCGGTGGGGCAAATGGCATTTACCAATTACCTGATGCAATCATTGATGTGTGGTTTGTTTTTTTATGGAATTGGATTTGGCATGTATGGCAAACTACAACGGCATGAAATATATTATGTATTGGCGGTAGTATGGGTCATACAAATAATTTATAGCAATATCTGGTTGCATTATTTTCGGTTCGGCCCGATGGAGTGGGCATGGAGAAGTTTGACTTATTGGAAAAAACAACCTTTTATCAAGCATAAAGAAATCATAGATACTGGAATAGCGTAAGAATTATGAACAAATTAAAAATCACTTACAATGGAAAAAATACAAGCTTTATTAAATATTGATGGCAACTATATCATTATTGGATTATTGGTCATTCTCTATACCATGGAGCAGTTGTTTAACAGACCATTTCGATTTGATAAAAGACCACAGCATTTATTAAATAATATTTTATTCCAAATAGTATTCTTTATTGCCAATTATTTTTTCGCAACCTTCCAGGTCTTTTGTATCCAATGGTTCAATAATAACCATGTAGGATTATTACATTTGATACAACTACCGTTTTGGGTAAAACTTATTGTTGGCGTAGCCTTATTTGATATGACTTCTTACTGGTTTCACCGCATGGCACATAAGACTCCTTTGCTATGGCGATTGCACAGAGTGCATCATAGCGATACTAGTATGGATTCTTCTACTTTCTTCAGAGGCCATCCGATCGAGATACTGGTGTTTGGGAATGCAAGCATTATTGCTGCTGCCCTTTTTGGTATGGATATGCTTTCCTTTGGATTGTACATATTTATTTTTACCCCCTTTGCATTTTTGGAACACACAAATTTGTCCTTCCCCAAATGGTTAGACAAAACAGTGGGACTGATTTTTGTTACCCCTAATTTTCATAAAGTTCATCATGAGCAGGATCAGTATTACACTGACTCTAACTTTTCTGACATATTTATTATCTGGGACCGCTTGTTTGGCACATTTAAATACAAGCCAATAACAGAAATTAAATATGGATTAAAAGAATTTGATGATGTTAAAAAACAAACCTTTTTACACTTGATGAAAAGCCCTTTTATTAATATAACCAGGGTCAGTTCAGATGAACTACTTAACGTAAAAAAAGAATGAAATAGGCAATATGTTTTTAAAATATAAAATTAACCTTCATGAAAAAATTTATTTTCATAACAGTAACATTTTCTTTTATTTCCTGCAATCAAAACAAACCATCCGGTAAAATTGCGGACACTGTTTTTGATACAGAATATAAGTCAGCAACATTTACTGATGCCGGCCGTATGGAAAAAATCATGCAGGCATTTCCTGCAATCGATAAAATTTTTAAAGACTATGCCGATTCCAATCATCTGCCCGGTGTTGCTTATGGATTGGTAGTAGATGGTAAATTAGTTTACAAAGGAAATATTGGTTATACAGATATTGATAAAAAAACTCCTGTTACCTCATCATCTTTGTTTCGCATTGCAAGCATGAGTAAAAGTTTTGCAACGATGGCAATCTTAAAACTGCGTGATGAGGGAAAATTAAATTTGGATGACCCTGCGTATTTCTATATCCCTGAATTAAAAAACTTAAAATACCCAACTGCCGATGCGCCGCATATCACAGTTCGTCATTTGATGTCACACAGCGCAGGATTTCCAGAAGACAATCCTTGGGGTGACAGACAGCTTGCAGATAATGATAAAGATTTGTTGGAGTTGATCGGTAAACAAATTTCTTTTTCTAATCCGCCCGGCATTGCTTATGAATACAGCAATCTTGGTTTTGCTTTGCTTGGAAAAATTATAACCGTGGTATCGGGGATGCAATACCAGGAATATATAAAGAAAAATATTCTTGAACCACTGGAAATGAAAACAACTACGTATGAATATGCTGATGTGGCTCCGGATAAATTAGTACATGGCTATCGCTGGTTAAATGAGAAATGGAATGAAGAAGTATTATTACACGATACAAAAGACGGAAGCTGGGGCGCCATGGGTGCTATGATTTCTTCAATAGATGAGTTTGCAAACTATATGGCTTTTCATCTGTCTGCCTGGCCGCCGAATAATGCAAAAGATGATGGGCCAATTAAAAGAAGTTCGGTAAGGGAAATGCATCAACCCTGGAGATGGGTTGGGTTTAACCCTAATTATAAATACCCTGATGGAAGAACTTGTGCAGTTACTGCAGCGTATTGTTATGGTTTAGGCTGGATGAAAGATTGTGATGGCAAAACATATATTGCACATAGCGGCGGCTTACCTGGTTTTGGTAGTCAATGGCGCATCATGCCCGATTATGGTATCGGCATTGTTTCTTTTGCTAACCGTACTTATTCTCCTATGGGTTTTGTGAACTTGCAAATACTGGATACGATTATAAAAATAGCAGGTCTTCAACCGATGCAATTGCAACCATCAAAAATTCTGGAACAAAGAAAAAATGATATTATAAAAATTTTACCTGACTGGAACAATGCAGTGCAAAGCGGAATATTTGCTGAAAACTTTTTCCCGGATTACCCGATTGATACGTTGAAAAAATATGCCAGAGATTTATATGCTAAGGCAGGAAAAATAATTTCAGTAAAAGAAGTAAAGCCGGAAAACCAGTTGCGTGGTTCATTTATTATTGAAGGGGAGAAAATAAATATTGAAATCTATTTTACTTTATCGCCAGAGAATCCTCCGCTGATACAGGAGTATCATATTAAGGAAGTGCCGAAGCAATAGTACTCTAATTTATTTTTTAACCATACAAGGCATACAAGACATACAAGGATTGAATCTGGTATAAGTCTTAAATGTCTTGTATGCCTTGTATGGTTAATTTCTTAATGAAGATTCAAGTTGCCTGATAATTGAAGTGAAATTCAAATAAGCATTATTATTTAAAAGAATAATTGTTTTCTTTTTATCAATGTAGCGGATGATCTTTGTTTTATAACCGGGATTATCACCGTCATGAGAAACTATTTTACCAAATAATGAATCAGTTCTCAAATCCCAGCCAAAACCATAATTTGAAAAACTTCCATCATTTAATTTCATGGGAGTAAATGCTTCTTGCAAAGTTGATTGCTTCACTAATTTGTTTGTATATAAAGCCTGGTCCCATTTTAATAAATCGGCAGCAGTAGAACTGATGCGCCCCGGGCCTTTACGGTTGCCCAGCCAGATAGTATAATCAGAAGAGGGGAATGAATCAGCCCGGAAATACCTGCCTGCCGGCAAGGCTGGTTGATTTTTTTCTTTTACATAAATATGCCCGATAGCAAAATTGGTTGTTGCTTTTTTTTCTTCCAGTGTCCGGATATCGGTGCTTTTCATTTTCAGATTTCTGAAAATCCATTTTCGGCACATATCAATAAAATCTTTTCCGCTTGCTTTTTCTGCAATGCTGGCGAGTAATAAATAACCTGTGTTACTATAAGTATATTTTGTTCCGGGCTCAAATAGTTTTGGCGGCGCATATTTATTTAAATACTCAATGCAGTCTGGATTACCAGCTACTTTTGATTTATCCCAGTATTTATCCATAATGTCCTGGTAATCGGGCAGGCCGCTTGTATGAGTGAGCAAATGGCGGATGGTAATTCCTTTATAAGGGATATCAAGATATTTTTCTGCCAGATCATCATAACTCAATTTCCCTTTTTCTTTAAGCATCATTATTATCATTGCTGTAAACTGTTTGGAAACAGAAGCCAGTTCAAAGATGTCTGATGTTTGTAAAGTAATTTGACTGGCAAATTCACGGTAGCCAAATGCTTTGTGATAAACTGGTTTGCCGTTTTCTGCAACAAGAACTACACCACAAAAATCTTTTTGTACAGTGAAAAGGCTATCGATTTGTTTTTCTTGTGATGAAGAACGAAACGGAATAAGAAAAACTAGTAGAAAATATTTCAGCATCAATATATTTTTAAACTGATCAGGGGTTTAAAAAATTTAACCACATAATCACAATAGAAGCATAGGTTCACCTAGGACTTTCTATGTGTTTCTATGTGCCTATGATTCTATGTGGTTCACACTAAAAATTAATTTACTTTATTTTCCCGTCACAGCTTCCCATCCTTCTTTTTGTTTAGTCCAGGAAAGGCCGGTGTAAGAAAGTTTTACTGAGCCACCATTTTGAATAGTAAACTGGTATTTTGATTCCCGGCCATAGTCTTCAAATGTATTGTTGCCGGAATATTCCAGCGGGTAACCACCATTGATGCTTTCAGGATCTTTAATCCAGAGCATGCCATCTTTTTTATACAACTCTTCATTCTTCTTGTTATCTGTTCTTGTATAGGTGCCAACCAATCTGTCAATTACCGCAGCATCAGCAGGAAGTTTTTCCATCATGGTTATATTAAATAAAACCTGCTTGCCACCATCATCATCATTTCTTATATCTAATATTCTTCTTTTTGCTGCAGGAGATGATGCGGAGGGGTCTTTAGAAACATTTTTATCGCCGGCGAAATATAATTGTGTAATCAGGGTTTGATAACCTGTAGCAGAAATTAATAAATGAAAATGTGCAGGACGTACTGTTCCATTTCCAACATCATACGGTACGGGCAGTATTGTTTTGAAACTGTAATTGCCCTTATCATCACAATAGGTTTTAGCCCGGTATTTAAAATCAGGAGATTCATTATCATATACACCTGCGCCATCACAATGCCAGAGTTCAACGCAGGCGCCTTTCAATGCTGTTTTACAATCTTTATGTTTTACCTGCCCTGTTAATACCACCAACTGGCCTTTATCATTTTTTATACGCATATCATTGCGCACCGGTGCATTGGGCCGGTAATAGGGCCCGAGTATATCGGTGGTGGTTTCACAATCTCCTTCATAGTTTGTTCCATTAAAACGGATAAAACCTGCTGCGCTTATAGCCATAGCTGTAAATGCTGTGTCTTTAATAAATGTGCGACGTTGCATAAATAATTTTTTTGTTGTGATGAAATATTTCAGTTGGGTGCGAAGAAGAATCAAAGGATAAATGAATGTACAAATATTTTATTCAAGGTGATATTCTTTCTTTATAAGTGAATCCATTTTCACTGCCTGCTCCAGCGCATTTTTTATATTTATATTACCCCATTCAATACCCAAAGCATATTGATTGAGCCGGTTTACAAATTTTTGCAGTGTATATTTTTCGTCAGTTATAAAAAAAGGTGCTTCAGGTAACTGAATGGGGGAATCATACCACGACGAAGTATTAAATTTTTCCCTTACAACAGCCGATTTAAAAATTTCAACCGATGCTTCATTCATAGCTCTCCATAATGGCAAAATATATTCGCTTTGCATATTGTCGACATAACTTTTAACATATCCATCATACGCTATTATCAAATCAGAAACTGATTGTTTCCTGATAAGACGAAAATTGCCGGAATTTTTTAACTGGGAAATGGTCCTGTCCGAATACCTCCATCTTGCAAATAAAGTTAACCATATCTGGTGCTGGTATATTTGCTCGGCATTTTTTTTCATGATACCACCCGGTTGCAATAAGGGTATTAATGAATCAATATGCTTAGCAATATCCGAAAAGGTACTATGCATGAGATTAAACATAGCTGTATCAGACCTTATATCCTCCAGCATGCTTGCCATATATACTTTTTCCCGTTTGTGTTCTATTAAATGCTCTCTTTGATTCTCTGCCAGAAATCCGCAGAACACAGCAAGGAATAACATTAAAAACTCCCAGAAATAATGCGTCCATTTTTTCCGCGGGGTATGAGTGTGTGCATGTACTTCCATAAATGATTTATTCCAGATGATATTTTTTGTTTAAAAGAGATAAAAGATTTTCTGCCTGCAATAAAAGTAATTTTATATCTCTTCGTATGGCTTTATTCAGGGCCTTCATACCAAAAAGTTTGTAATTGAAAAAATCAAGATCCTTTTTATCAAAAGGTAATAATGCAGGGCTTTCACCCGTCAGCCTGCTGGGATTATTTTCTTCATCCAGCATCTTATCAAAAACAAGAGCATTAAAGATACTGGGAGCAGATGATCTGTAATCCTGAATCAGCGTTTCCTCTACTTCTCCCTGGCGTAAGGCACTTCTTATAATTACATCATATTTTGCAATGCTATCTGCAATGGCCCGGTTTCGGATGAGCCGGAAGGCCCCGGAGTTTTTTAGTTGTTGCATTGTACCATCGTTGGGAAGAAGCCGGATTGTCAGAGTACGGGAAGCAGTTACAGCATGAAAATATAATTCTTTTGAATAATCAGATGGGTTGGCACTATTCAACAACAGCGAAATAGAATCCAGGCTTTTTTCCCGCTTGTTTCGTACAAATATAAGACGGTTAAAATTTGCAGTATCCGCTTTAATATCATAAAATAATGAACGGATAAATTGTTTCTCCCTGTCTTTTTCAATTTTATGTTCTAACTGGTACTCAGCTAAGAACCCGCAGAACACAGCAAGAAACAACATTAAAAACTCCCAGAAATAATGGGTCCATTTTTTCCGGCCTGTCCCGCCAGATGCGGGAGCGGTATGTGTGTGAGCATGTACTTCCATTTATAATTTTTTTAAGCAATTTATTTATCAGACAAGGTATTTAAAAACTTCATTGCCTTTTTACAAATCAATGTTGAACCTTCTGCGGTTTGTTTTACTTTAAACGACGGAATGCCTGCATCTAAAATTTCATAAAGTGTTTTTTCTTTTATATAAGGTTTCACTTTATCATTTACCGATGCAAGTATTAACTGGTTTTTCCGGCTTAATAAAAGCATAAAAACAAAAGGTTTGTTTGTACTGTCTTTTACAAATTGATTTACCAGGTTGTCTGCATAATATCCCGACGAAACATCGGCTGTGTCTGTAGCAATAAGAACAATTTTGCCGGTACTTCGTTTATATTTTTGCAATAACGTGTCCAGGCTGTTTCGTTCTGTAGCTGTAAATATTTTTTCATGATCAACTACCAATGATTTTTGTTGGGCATATGTAGTCGTTATAAAAAGGAATGCAACAGATACTGTAAAAATATTTTTCATAATCATTATTTCAAGTGGTATTCTTTTTTTAAAAATGCGATCATATTTTTTGCTTTATCATTCAGCAATTCCAGCCTGGCTTGTATTAGAAAATTTCTGCCCTTGATCTGGTGGATATAATAAGCAAGGTCTTGTTGAATTGCAGGGTCATACGATCTTAGTTGTGGATTTCCGGTAGGTCTGTTGACGCCGTCAATCGTTATCATGTCGTTTAAAACAAAAGCGCTGAACATCCGGGATAAAATAGGATCTGCTGCTCTTCTTTCAATACGATCATCTTCCTGACTAAAATAAATTAACTCAACTAATTTTTGATAAGAGATCATACTGTCTGCAGCCTGTTCATTTCGTATCAATCGTAATGAACCGGAGTTTTTCAATTGTGTAATGGTTCTGTCATTACTTTGAAACCTGATACTTCTGATCAATGTTCTGGCGAAGAAATAAAGCTCATTTTCGTAGCCTTTGATTTGTTGAGTTCTTAGTAGAAATATTAACGAATCCATTCTCTCCATCTTTTGTTTACGAAAAATCAGGATTTGCCTGATAGAAGCGGTATCTGTTTTTAAATCTTCTATAAATGTTTGTATAAATTTTTTCTCCCGGTCTCTTTCAATTTTATGCTCTAACTGATACTCTGCCAAAAATCCGCAGAATACAGCGAGGAATAACATTAAAAATTCCCAGAAATAATGGGTCCATTTTTTACGAGGTCCCGAATGTTCGGGATGAGTGTGTGCATGTACTTCCATAAAAAAATTATTTTATAAAACCCGGCCCATACAAGGGCGTCCCACTTTTAGTGCCATTATGCTTTCCTTCTTCTATTACCAGTTTTCCATTTACCAAAACATATTTAAAGCCAATAGAGAACTGATGTGGTTGTTCAAAAGTGGCCTTATCGTTTACTTCATTTTCATTGAAGATAATAATGTCGGCCGCATATCCTTCTTTTAAAAGCCCACGATCTTTTAATTGAAATTTTTGTGCAGCCAGTGAAGTCATTCTGCGGATTGCTTCTTCCAGCGTAATTAATTTTTCTTCCCGTACATATATGCCCAATACTCTTGCATTGGTGCCATAGGTTCGCGGATGAGGAAATCCCTTCCCATTGCTTACACCACCATCGGCGCCAATCATATTGAAAGGATATTTTATAAAATAACGAACATCATCTTCATTCATTGAATGGTAAACCATTTGTGCACCACCAGCCACCATCATATCCAGTATCGTTTCTGCTTCTTCTTTCGGTTTTTCTTTTCTTCCTTTGAGTTTATTGATCTCCGAAATGTTTTTTCCATTCAATGTTGTATCGGCACGGTGCATGGCTACAAATGCATAACTGTAATCTTTATACTTATATTTTTTTTGTGACTCCAGCATTTCTTTTATTATTTGATTATGCATTACCGGATCAGCAATTCTTTTTTTCATTGAATCGTTTCCTCCCGCCAATGCCCAATCAGGTAAGCGAATACCAAGATTGGTACTGCTCGCTGTGTAAGGATACTGATCAATTGTTACATCATATCCTTCTTTTCTTGCTTTTTCAATCAATGACAATGTTTCTTTACTTCTGTTCCAATTAGCCGGGCCACTTACTTTAAAATGTGAAACCTGCAC
>JANLSA010000546.1:0-25764 GCA_031362085.1 Bacteroidota bacterium
TAAATCAATACATAAAAGAATGCACTGAAAATAAAAACAAGTACGAGCGGAATGATAATAAGTTTCAGCATTTCCAGGAATTCCAATCCGACTGATTTTCCCGCTTCTACTTTTTGTACTGATGATTCATCCAGCTTTGTGGAAAGTAAAAGTAAAAATGCTGCTATAGAAAGCCCCGCAAGCAGGTAATAAATATCCAGCCATTTTGTAGATTGAGGATTATCATTATCTACAACGGAAGCAAAAATAAAATAACCGGTAAGTACACCTATCATAAAAAAAGATTCCAGGAAATTCATCAGGCTCAGGTGTTCTTTTTTATTGGAAGTTATTAGCCCCAGCGTGGAAAAAACAGAAACTTTTATTAAAGCAAAACTTACACCGACCGTAGATAATAATAATTTCGTCAACAGGAAACCCGGTACGGACGGCATGATAAGGCACATAACTGAAACAAGTGCCAATGCAATCAGCATTGTTTTTTTATATCCTATACGTACTACATACGATGCTACTAAAAATGAAGCAATGGCAATGCTTAAATCTTTAAACGCTTCAAGGATGCTGGCAGACCCTTTCGTGATATTATAATTGTTCTGTACCTGCAATATAACCGTACCTACACTATTCAGCAGAATAGCAAAAACAAAATAATTAAGGAATAGCGATAGTTTGATTTTAAAATTTGACATACGTTATTATTTTATGTTCAACCGGCTTTCGTTTGATTAAAGATAAAAACAAAAGTGGTGATTCAGCAAAATGAATCACCATTCAAGCGACGGCTGAGTTTTTATTCCGTCGTTTTTTTGAATAAGAAGTATTATCCGTATTTCTTTGTGCCGGGATTAAAAGTCCGCCAACTATGCCAAAACTCCTGAAATGCAGGTATGGGTTTTAGTGAAGATGATGTATCAATGCCATGTCCATCAATTCCAAAATGTTTGTTATTGTAAACAAGCGTATCATTTATTAAAATAAATTTTGCATCGGCTACCCGTTCAAATGCAAAAAAACTTTTATTATCTGTTGCCAGTACAAGCACTAAAGAAGTATTCTCTATTTTGTCATGAATAATCCGTTCTTTCATTAACTGGTTCCAGTCATATGCTTTTCGTTCTTTACCGGCTTTTACTCCAATCACCCATGATTTATCTTTCCATGAAAGCCAATCGGTGCCTGTCAATTTACTTCTGCTGGCGCCGCTTTCAAATTTCATTGTACTGTCATACGATTTTATAAATGCAGGGTCTGCCTGCATGATGAGTGATGCCGGATTTAAACGCAGCCATTCTACCAATGATGTTTGTGTACTGAATACTTCCGGTAATTTTTGTCCTTTCAGTTTTCCGGTGATGGCTTCACCGCTTACCTGGCGCCACCAGCTTTTGGTTGTAGCATCTTCCAGCATGGCATTAAAATGATCCATCCCTACCAATCTGAATTTTTCCAGTTTACCATTTACTATTGGCTCAAACACACGACCAGATCTGCATACAGTGCAATAGGTAACCAGTATTGATTTGCCTCCCACGGTATCTTGCAAATGATGATGATAACCTAAAAATTGAATAGGATAGGCTTTGGATTCTCCATTAATTGAAACTCCAATCACTAATCCGTTTGAGTCAACTTTATTTGATTCTGTACTCACCAGCAGTAATTGTTTGGGCTGTTGAAACATAGCATCGGCAGCCATTTTAAAATTGGCCATATAAATAACAGCAGTCAATAAAAGCAAGGGGATTGCTAATAACCATTTTCTTTTCCAACTTGATTTTGAAACCCCAATGATGATAATCAATGCAAATGCCCCCCGGAATATCCAACGCCATTTATATAAAAAATAAGCAATATCAATGCTATTAATTTCCTGGCTGCCGGGCATAGGCATAATGAAATACACATTTGCTATTTCAAAAACCAGTAATCCAATAATTCCTGACCAGAAAATTTTTTTCATCTGTTAAAGTTATAATTACTCATGATGGATTAAATTTAAAAAAACACCTCTTCGTAAAACCAGAGGAGGGTTTTATTCTGCATTCGTATGAATTCTTAAAAAAAATTATACTTTTTTTTTATTCCGCTCCATCCGTTCTTGCTCTCTGTATAGCATAATCTCCAACTTTATTACCAGCTATAAGACCTTTTTCACAATCGCTGCGATAATGAATAGCGCCATACAATCGGGATAGCGATGCCTCTTTTGCCATATCTGCATAAGCAGCGGCACGGGATGGAATAATATGGCTAAGGATAGTAGCCGCCGCTCCGCTGAATGTTGAGTGGCCAGATGTATATGATGGAAAGTTGGGAAGACCTGTTACTGTTTTTATCCGTGAATCCATTTGTGATGGACGCGGATTAAAATATAAATATTTTGCATCCCAGCAGACAATGGCTGCATCCATCAACGACATATTTAATAATGCAAGGTTTCTTGCCCAGCGTACCTCACTGAAATTTTGTTTTACAAAATCTTCGGCTGCTATTGCATTCCAATGGCCCGGTGGTGTGTAGGTACTTAAACCATCTGCCCAGAAATGTGCAATATGCAATTGTTCTCTTGTCAGGTTTTTGCTGAAATCATATACCTCCGCTAATTCATCTTTGAATTGCTGTGAAGAAGTAGACGGTGGTGGTACAGGGCGAATTGTTGTTACCATTGTCAATGAATCGAACAACCATGTTTTTACTCTGCCAAATAAAACTAACATGCCGGGTCTTTTTGGCGACTCCTGGCTTATCCATGGTGTTTCTCCTCTTGCAATGCAATCGTTTTCTATTTGTGTCCAGATAGTTTGATTGCCAACTGCGGCACCGGCTCTGTCACCTCTTGCACGGGTTACAAATTTTTGGGCTACTGATTTCCCCAAAGCTTCACCTGCTTCTATATCACTGCGTACATTAGCGCCGGCAATAATGCGGCTGCGTTTATGTTCTTCTGCTTTCAGCTGAATAAATTCCTGGTCGCCGGGAAATAATAATTTTAATACTTCAGCCATTACACCAGCGACCGTTGCATCTTCTGATGGATATGATGGTAAATCAGACTGTGGAATTAATGAAGTTACTGTTGCATCCACTTTATATGGAGCTAAACGGTTGTATAATTTTTTATAATACCATGCAGCAACCAGTGCATCATACATTGCTGCACTTGCATAAGCATAAGCCCGTGCCGCATACGGCGGATTGGCAAATGGAAATTGAGGATAGGCTAATGGATTTGCTGCACTGGGAATTGGATAAGTACCATCGGGGTTTTGATAAGGCGGTATATTATGTTTGGCAACCAACTCTCTCATGATTTCATTCCAACGGAGTACTGCACCCGCACTCCAGTACTTTACCGTATTTTTTTCCTGGCTGGTTAATGTGGATTGAAAACTTTTTATCTCATTTATCTGTGCAATATAATCAGGTGTTGAAGTTGCTGCTGGTGCAGCTACAGTAAATTCCGTTGGCCCGGTAAGCAGCACTGGTTTCCATATGCCGGCATTAATATCTGTTGATGCAGGTTGTAATGCTGGAAATTCAAGATTAGTTTCTGTTAATTCCTTTGAGCAGGAATAGCTGATGGCTATGGTAAAAACAGATAATACTATATATAACTTTTTCATTGGTTTCATTTTTTAGTTTTGTCAGAATCCGATTTCTTTTTGGGTGAAAGGTCGAGTACATAAAATATACCTGCATTAAAACCTGTTGATTGCCCAACATTTCTTCCGGCTACAGTTGTCATTACATTTCCAACAATTGCCAGTTGCCGATGAAACATGATGGGGTATTTAAAATTGAAACCAACTCTTGTTGCATTCATTTTATTACTTGCAAAGGGCATGTTGTTACGGGTAATATCAAAACCACCCAATGTTGTCCAGTTATCAGCTACGGCTTCTGCAACGATTCCATTATTGCGGTAACCAACTCTTACATTAAACGAAGCTGCGTCCGGCATTTTTACTTCATTGGTATAATGCATTTCGGTAGTGTAATATGCAGTACGGTCTATTTCAATATTACTTCTTCTTACATAAGTGGCAGACGCAGTGGCAAACCATTTATCCATTTGATAATCGGCCATGCCACGCAATGAAAGATTTTTACTTTCAAGACCTATTGACATCGGTAAAAAATCGGCCGTATAATCAGAAGCAGGAAGAGAAAAACCTGCAATACCAATTACTGATAACCGGCCTGAACCCATTTTTTTACTGTATGCTTTCCATTTTACCCAAAAAGAAAGATCCTGTAGTCCTTTCAAGCCTTTCAATTGCCCGGCAGATGCCTTTGTTTTTATATAAGGCAAACCAAACATCACATTTAGTTTATTGGTGATGCCATAATTACCCATAATATTAAACATGGATGAAGAAACTGTTCCGAGGTTCAGATTTTCTCTTTTCAAAGTTCCTTCCCAATAATTTTTCCAGCTGCTGTGGCCATACAAAGGGCCTACACAGAATGCATTTTTTTCCATCATGATGCCATCAATATCCGTTTGTGATTTTGCTGAATTGATCATAAATGAAAAAGCAAACAGGAATAGTATTTTATTATTAATCAGTAGTCGTTTCATATTTGTTTTTTAAAAAAATTTGCAAATTGCATTGCCCGTTTTTAAAGTCAGTAAAAACAAAAAATATATTTTTTATTACAACTTAAAAGTTAAACCAGCGCTGATCAGGTAATCGGCAAAAGCCGCATCACCTTGCTGGTGTATGCCTGTGTCAGCAGTACGACGTTTGTCTGAATTACTCTGAGTACGGTTTCTTTTAAGTGCAAAAGGAATTGAAAGATTGAAGCTTGCTTTTTTGGTAACGAAAGTTACTGCAGGTTCAGCTGATATAATATAACCCGGTCTTCTGAAACCGCAGCTGCCTCCTATTAAATCACTTGATGGTAATCCTTCTACACGAATGCCTCCGGAAAAATTAATTCGATTCACCATATAACTTACACCACCCCTGGCCATAAAAAGATCAGGCACACTCATTACATCTGTATTGTATTTTTTTGCTGTGGCGGATGCAGTACCTCCTCTTGTTGTAGATGTTCCGTTTACTTCACGTGGATTAACTAAATAGAAAAAACTGCCGTACACCCCAACTTTATGAGTGAAATTGTAAAAACTGTTTACTTCGAAAGTAATACCTGTACCCCCATCACCGGGTTGAATAGATTGATCAACCGGGCCTAGTACACTTGAATCTACTTTTTTATAAAAATAATCCTGATAATTATAAACACCAGTTGGCAATTTTATTCCCAAACCAATTTGTACATTTCCTTTATGTGATGTTTTAGGATCGAACATCCAACGGTAAGCAGAAACCCTTATATCGCCAATACCAAATGAATGTGTACTGTGTCTGGTTGCGCCATCATGCTCATACAAGGAAGAACGTCCAAAATTAAGAATAGGTAAAGTGAATGCAAGCGACCATCTTGAATTAAGAGTCCTGGTTGCTGTAATATCCAATTCATACGCATGATTAATAACTTCGGAACCTTTTTCCACTCTTTCTTTTTGTTCGACTGTACCAACAAAATGCTTGTATGACTTAAAATACCGGTTGTTGAGATTTAAATCCCATCCTTTTGCATCAGATGGACGGCTGCAAATTCCAGAAATCCCTTTTATAGCTACGCAACCTTGTGCATTTGATTTTTGAGCTGCAAATAAACTGATTGTGATTAATGCAATATAAATTCGTTTCATGTTTTAAAATTTTGATTTTCGTTTAAATAATTATTTTTTCTCCGTAAGGAGTCCTTTGGACATTTTTAATCTTGCTACAATAAACTCGCCCAGCTTTGTACCTGCTTTTGTTCCTTCTTCATTATCGAAGCGGTAATGAATACCGCCATATAATCTTGACATAGCAGCTTCTCTTGCTGCATCCCGGAACGAGTTAATTGTTCTGTTCTTAATTCCAAACTCAAGCAATGACGTATCTGTAAAACTTAATTTATCGCCGAAAAATTCAGTCATTACTTCAGCAGCAGCGGCAGAGTTAGTAGCATGCCCGCTTGTATAGGAAGGAAATGGCGGCGTTTGTATATAAGGCCTCCATGCGTCACTCAATACTTTATTGATTACCGTTTCGGGTCGCACATAATTGCTTCTGTATTTTTCATCCCAGCAACTGATAAATGCATCGAAAATTGCAATGGCCGTTTTTGTGTATGCTGCAACGGTAGTATTAAAATCTGCATTCGCAGTTTTTGCACCAATTCCAATAATATTCATCCAATGCCCCGGAGGAGAAAACTTTTTTGTTGCAAACATGATGTGTCCACTTACATTTAATTTAAAAGGATTGTCATCCCAAAAATCTGCAATATGCATTTGTTCTTCGGTTAAAGACTCACCCATTGTTTTTACTTCCAGTAATGCTTTGTAAAATACACTGCTTTTATTTTTTACATCATAGGCAGGTGGCCGGGGTGGCATAAACTGTGATGCAGAATCTAAAACCATTGGTCTTATCTCATTCCAATGTGGCTCTACTGCCTGAGCATACATGGGCGGTGTTGGCACCCATCTACTTTCTTCCTGCAATACGGTATATCTTGTTGCCGTACGTAGTTGTAAATAATTATCTTTTTTACTCCAACGTAGAATTTGATTAGCAACAGAATCGGCAACAAGGCGTGATGCATCTTTCATTTTACGACTCATACCAGCCGCCGTTACACTTGATTCTAATTCGGCAACATACTCTCTCATACTTCCTTCGGGAAAAGTAACCGCCTCACCTACTTTACAAAATGCTAAAAGGGCTGCATAGTGTAAATCAGCAACAGAAATATCCGGTTTTTTTATCTCAGGCAAATGTTTTATTTGCCCGGCCAACGATTGAAAACGATTATCACCTAAAACAATTACTTCATAAGCGGCAATATTTGCATAAGCATAATTGCGGCTTGCAATCATCGGTGGAAAATTATTTTCAAGCACCACATTGTTTAATTGCTTAACGGTTTTACAGTATAAAATAGGATCGTTCACAAAAGGACGGTAATCACCTTCTTCTTTGCAGGAAGTGAAAAGACTGATGACCGTAATGGTCAAGCATAAATATTTCAACATAAAAAAAATTGAATAATACGAAATGAACCTTCGTTTTAAAAAAGGTATTGTGTTTGATAAACTAAGAGAATATCAACGTAGTTTTAGGCGGCTGGTGTGGCGTTTTTATCAATACATCTTTTATTGAACCTGCGTAAGCTGATGCATATTTATTAATCGAAACTTCTAAAGCAGATAAAAGGTATGATTGATTTTTATGATCATAATCGCTGCCGAATATCTTTAAAAAAGAATTGGATTGTTTTTTATTGTCTTGCTGATCTTGTCCACTGTTTGCTTTTGTAATCGCATTCTCTTTTTCTTTCAGTTGTTGCTTTTGTTGGTTAGCAATACATTTTAAGACCAGCACATTGCCATCAATTTTTCTTTTTACATACGTATAGGCTTTGCCATCAATTATTATTTCGCCGTAATGTCTTTCAAAATCTGTATGTCTTTCCTGATAAGGCATATTCAATGCTACTCGCATTTCCATTAACTGTGATTCGTCATAACTTTCATTATCAATGGCAGCTTCAAGTGTTGCATCTGCCTTATTTTGCAAGAAAGAGATAACAAAGCGATAACCACAAAAATTGAATGTGAGAATGAGGATGAATAATATAGCAGTTATTTTTTTCAAGAAGCAAAAATCAGTTGGCTAAGATAAAGAGATTACGTAGAAAAATATCACCAATCAACAAGGAAATTTGATTTTTCCGCTGCTATTTACCAACTGCAAACGTTTTCTTTTCAACCCCTACGCCGGTAATAGTCAGACTTTTCCAATTTTTAGGTAAAATCGATTTTATTTGAACAACACCATTAGGCGTAATATCCAATCCGCCGAAGCCCATCAATACGCTTTGCAAAATACCACCGGCACCCGTTGCAAAATAGGGATTGGTTCCCCCTTTTGTTTCAGCAATAACTCTGAAAGGCGGATTTAAGTTGGGTATATATGAGTCTTTAAACCAAGTGTAGGCTTTTTCTGCATCGCCAATTCTAGCATATAATAATGAAAAAATTGCCTGTGTCATTGCAGGTGTTCCTTCATTAGGTATCCGGGTTTCATAGTATAATAAATCCTTTTTTATTTGAGCAGCATCTGTAATTTGTTTCAACGGATAAGAAAGCAGGTTCACGTCTGCCTGTTTTATTTTTTCTCCGTTATAGGTTGCATGTTCTTTTGTAACACCATCTGCAAATTTTAAAATGGGAATATTGTTTGCCACATTCATCCAATCATCATTTGTTTTTATACCCAAAATTTTTGCAGCTGCATCTGCAAACTGAAGATTTGATTTTGCAGCTGCATTCGTGAAAGCGTTGTTGTCAACATTCTCGGCCCACTCATCTGCAGCCACTACATTTTTAATATCAAATTTACCTGCTCCATTTCTTTCTACACGACTTGCCCAAAAATCTGCGGTAGCGGATAAAATGGGAAATCCTTTTTCTTTCAGCCAAACTTTATCCTGGGTAACACAATAATAATTCCACGCAGCGATACCAACACATGCAGTGATAT
Source organism: Bacteroidota bacterium (assembly GCA_031362085.1). Classification (GTDB taxonomy): domain Bacteria; phylum Bacteroidota; class Bacteroidia; order Chitinophagales; family Chitinophagaceae; genus VBAR01. Next base: position 8,613 of record JANLSA010000546.1, read on the forward strand.
GATGTTCGAATGGTCCACTTAATGCCCATACAGGTGTTTCCTCTACACCCGTCTCTGCACTTTCCCGGGGAAACATAGCACCTTTATATCCTTTGCTGAAAGCATTTCTTTTTGCAGCATCCAATCGTTGATAACGATATTCAACCATACTTTTTGCTAACTCAGGATGCATTACAAGCATTGCCGGAAACATCCAGAGATCGGTATCCCAAAACACATGGCCATTATAGCCCAATCCGCTTAAGCCCATTGGTGATGGAGACAACGCCGTTCCTTCTCTGGAGAAAGAATAGAGATGATAAAGCATACTATGAATGTCTTGTTGAGATTGTGCAGTTTCACCAGCATTAGCGGGATTGGCTGCATCAATTACGATATCACTTTTCCAAAGTTCATCCCATGCTTTGTTATGAAAATTTAATAACCGGTCCCGTCCTTCCAGTTTTGCATATATAGTTAAACGTTCTGCTTCGTTCAAAGGGTCATCATGATGTGCAGATGTAATAGATGAACCGGCAACAGAGTAGCGATATGTTTCCCCTGATTTAATTTTTTTGCTAAACTTCATCAGGTGCATATTATTATCCCACATTTCATGTATTACTCTTGGCTCATCACCATGTTTTTCTGTAAATAAAAAAGTATTGCTTGCACACATCAGCAATTTTCCGGTTGGGCTTTTTGCCGAGGATGTCAACAAACTGACAACTACATGTGGACGATCTATTTCATTATAATAATTCTGAACATCTTTTAATGCATCGGGTGCTTCCATCACACTGGCTCCGGTAATATTAATTTCTTTTTTAGCCGTAATGCTTACATCCATTAAAACCGTATAAGGTAAATGGCGTAGTGAATAATAAGTGTAAGTAACAGTTGCTTTATCGCCATAATTGAACGTAGTGGTAAATGAAGCCTTACGCATATCCAGTTCTTGATGCATATCAGATGCCGCCTTTGCATCAATTCTTTTTCCATCAATTTCGAGATACATATTCAGCAGGTTAAAACTCTTCAGAAAATTACTTACCCTACCCCTTCCATATAAATCATAAGCACCTGCCAGTACCACGTCTTTTACTTTAAATGGTTCAGGAGATGAAATAATTCCAATCATCCCATTTGCCACCGTGATGCCATAATAATTATTTGGATCAATTTTATCAGCTTTTATTTTCCAGGCATCCTGTGCCATGCAAAATTTTGCTATTATTGCAAACCCTGTAATCAGCAGCAATTGTTTCATATTTGTTGTCTTTTTCAGGCTTGAATTTAACCCGATTTAGTTTAATAATGTCATGAAAAAAAAATTAATCATACTGCTAACGTTTGCGGCTATCGTAATTATAGCCAGTTATGTTTTTATTCCTTCCAAAATTAAAATTTCTGCTATTGCAAACGGTCATGCGAATTCAAAAGCTGTACAACGGTTTCTGGAAAATGATGAAAACTGGAATAAATGGTGGCCGGGCACAAAACCATTTTATTACAATGAATTTGATTTCCGGCTTACTAAAAAAATGCTTAACGCATTTGAATTACAAATACTGGATAAAAAAGATTCATTGACTTCCCTTTTAAAAATTTTACCAACCAATAAAGATTCAATTACTTACTTGTGGAGTTGCGAATTTGAAAGCAGTAAAAATCCCGTTACCCGGTTGATGCAATATTTTAAAGCAACCCGAATAAAAAAAAGCCTGGATATTTTAATTGACCTTTTGAAAAATAATATAGCAAATGAAGAAATCCTTTATGGCTTTAAGGTTCAGTCAATAAAAGTATCTGACTCAGTTTTAATTTCAACCCGCCGTACATTTAATCATTACCCCAATGATGCCGAAATAGATTCTATGATTGGGCTGTTAAGAAAATATATCAGTAGTAGTAACGTTGTTGAAAAAAATTATCCGATGCTGAATATTCATATTGAGGGAACAAACAATTATGAAGCGATGGTAGCAATTGCAACAGATAGATTGTTGCCGGCAAACAGCATCTTTTCGCCCAAATTAGTTCTTAAAGGTGGCAAAGTGTTGGAAGCTTCTTTTACCGGTGGCCCGGCTGCAATTAAAAAAGCTTTTGATAATTTTGAAAACTATCGTTCCGATTACGGAATTTCGTCACCGGCTATTCCGTATCAGTTACTAATTACAGACAGGTTAAAAGAATCAGATACTTCAAAATGGGTTACAAAATTTTATTACCCTATTTTTTAGCAAAGAACAGATTTCATAGAAATCATGCCAGCGTTTTATAAATTCAAAACTGAGTGAATGAATAATTTTAAATTTATCCTCAAACTTGCTTCTTTCTTTACACTCAGTTTATTTTTTATCCCAGCCTGTAAACAAAAGCAACCGCTATTTCGCGAAGTAAAGCCGGACAAAAGTGGTATTCATTTCAACAATGAAATAAAGGAAGATGAAGAATTAAATGTTCTTTACTATGAATACATTTATAATGGAGGCGGTGTGGGTATTGGTGATTTTAATAATGATAGTTTACCCGATATTTATTTTACCGGAAACCTGGTACCTAATAAATTATATATTAACCGGGGTAAGATGAAGTTTGAAGATGTAACGGATACTGCCGGAGTTGGTGGAAATGGAAAATGGTGCAAAGGTGTAACGGTGGTTGATATCAACAATGACGGATTAGATGATATCTATGTAAATGCTGCGGTACGACTTCCGGCATCAGAACGAAAAAATTTACTTTATATAAATCAGGGAGCTGATAAAATTTCGGGTATCCCTTTATTTAAAGAACAAGCTGAAGAATATGGACTGGCAGATTCTTCAAGCACACATATGTCGGCTTTTTTTGATTATGACAATGATGGTGACTTAGATGTTTATCTTTTAGTAAATGAACTGGATGGTACATATCCAAATGAATTTCGCCCAATACGTAAAGATGGAAGCTGGCCTAATACCGATAAACTTTTACGTAACGATTGGAATGATAGTTTAAAGCATCCGGTCTTCACTGATGTTTCAAAACAAGCCGGCATTTTAATAGAAGGTTATGGCCTGGGATTAAATATTGCAGATATCAACCTGGATGGATGGAAAGATATTTATGTAAGTAATGATTACCTCTCCAACAATCATCTTTATATCAATAACCATGATGGAACATTTACTGACCGGATAAATGAATATTTTAAACACACCAGTAAAAATGCAATGGGTAATGATATTTCTGACATTAATAACGACGGGCTTGCAGATATAATAGAAATGGATATGGCCCCGGCTGATAATTACCGGCAAAAAATGATTAACAACCCAATCAGTTATCAAACTTTTCAAAACTCACCGTTATATGGTTATATGCACCAATATGCCCGCAATACTTTACAATTAAATCAAGGACCAAGAATGTTGGATAATGATTCAATTGGCATTCCGATATTTAGTGAAGTGGCTTATTTCGGTGGTATAGCACATACTGACTGGAGCTGGGCACCATTGGCAGTAGATGCTGACAATGATGGCTACCGGGATTTAATGATAACAAATGGATTACCCAGAGATCTATCAGATATGGATTTTATTGCATATAGAAATAATGCTGTATCCAATACTCCGCCAATGGTAATGCTGCAACAATTGCCTTCTGTGAAAATCAACAACTATATTTTTCATAATAATGGTGATATAAGTTTTACCGATAAAACAAAAGATTGGGGATGGGAAATTCCAACTTTCTCAGCAGGGATGGCGTATGCAGACTTTGATAAGGATGGTGATGTGGATGTAGTAATAAACAACACAAATATGGAAGCTACATTAATGGAAAATACCATGAATGACACCAAATCAAAAGAAAATAATTATTTACGCATAAAACTTATTGGCGATAAACTAAATACTGACGGTTTTGGTGCAGTTATAAATTTATTTTATCAGGGGAAAAAACAAGTGTATGAATACACACCTTATCGTGGTTATATGTCCAGTATCGAAAACATTGCACATTTTGGTATTGGAGCTTCAACGGTTATTGATTCGGTTGTCGTTCACTGGCCAAATGAAATGAGACAGACAATAACAAATATTTCAACCAACCAAACGATTTCAATTAATATTAAAGAAGCTGTTGAAAAAGGAAACAATATACGTCCTGGCATTGCAATAAATAACTGGTTCAGCGATATTACAAAAGCATCAGGATTGAAGTCTGTTTTTTCTGAAGCAGATTTTATTGATTACAATATCCAAAGGATGATTCCACATAAACTAACTCAATATGGACCATCCTTAGCCGCAGGCGATGTAAATGGTGACGGGCTGGATGATTTAATTGCCGGCGGTGGCTCTCCGGAGTATGCAAGTTTATTTTTACAAACTCCGGATGGAAATTTTGCAAAAAAATATTTCATTGACACTACGAAATTAAAATTACAGGATGATGGTGGTATCTGTTTGTTTGATGCAGATGGCGATACTGATTTGGATATTTATATTGCTTCGGGTGGTGCAGAAAACGAGCCCGGTACAAAAGTATATGCAGATCATTTTTATAGTAATGATGGCAAAGGGAATTTCATTGAAGATTTTACTGCTTTAATTCCAAACTATACAACCAAGAGTTGTGTAAAAGCTGCAGATTATGATAAGGACGGCGATCTTGATTTGTTTTTGGGCGGAAGAGTATTACCCGGAAGTTATCCAAAGGCAGTAAGCAGTATCCTTCTTAGAAATGATTCTAAAAATGGAAAAATAATATTTACAGATATTACAAAAGAAATTGCCCCTGCATTGCAAAACATAGGTTTGGTCTGCGATGCAGTTTGGAGTGATGCAGATAATGATGGCAATCCTGATTTATTAATTGCAGGAGAATGGATGCCTATTATTCTGCTTAAAAATGAAAATAAAAAATTTGTTTTAACAAAAACAAACCTGACAACTGAATTCGGATGGTGGAATAGTATAAGTGCAGCTGATGTAGATAATGATGGTGATATGGATTATTTAGCCGGCAACTGCGGCATGAATGGTTATTTAAAACCAACAAATTCATTTCCATTAAAAGCCTTTGGAAAAGACTTTGATAATAATGGAAGTTTTGATGCTGTCTTCAGCACCTACCTTCCCGCAACAGTAACTGGCCAGAAAAAAGAATTCCCGATTGCCGGCAGAGATGAATTTATAAGAGAAATGAGTGCAACAAAAGAACGTTTTCCAAATTACAGTTCATATGCTAAAAGTGAAATGTCAACTATTTTTTCTGCTGCAGAACTTAAAGATGCAATACAGCTAACAGCCAATAATTTTTATACCTGCTGGATAGAAAATAAAGGGAATCTCAATTTCACTTTACACCCATTGCCGGCACAATCGCAATGGGCGCCTGTATATGGAATAACTGCTAACGACTTTAATGGAGATGGAAATATTGATATTGCTTTAAATGGAAATGAATTTTCGATGGCACCACCATTTGGCAGATATGATGCATTGAATGGATTGATACTACAAGGAGATGGTAAAGGAAGTTTTTCTCCCTTATCCATTTTGCAAAGTGGGTTTTATGTGCCAGGTAATGGCAAAGGGATGGTACAATTAATTTCTTCCGGAAAGTTAATTATAGCTGCTGGTCAAAACTCATCTTCTTTAAAACTATTTAGAAGTAAATTGCCGGAGTCAAAAATTATTCGATTAGAATCAGGCGATGTTTCTGCCCTAATAAATTTAAAGAACGGGCAAAAAAGAAAAGAAGAGTTTTATTATGGTTCATCTTTCTTATCGCAATCAGGAAGGTTTATTCAATTCAACTCAACGGTTCAGACAATAGAAATAACGAATAATAAAAATCAAAAAAGAATAATTACAAATTGAGTTGCTGTATGAAAAAAGCAATTTTATATTTTTTCCCGGTTGTTTTACTTATTACCGTATTTATTACATGTAAGCAAAAGAAAACCAGTTTAACGCTTGATGTAACCACCCTTCAACATCAATGTGTAAAGCGACTCACAGATGTGATTGTGTATGATATTTTTTCACCGCCTGTTGCCAGTCGCATTTATACATACAGCAATCTCGCTTTTTATGAAGCAGTTCACTTTAAAGATAGCAGTAGTAATTCGCTGGCAATGCTGTTGAAAGGTTTTAACGAAATTCCGCAACCAGAAAAAAACAAGAAATACAATTATACTTTAGCCGCTGTAAAATCTTTTTTCAAAGTTGCTAAAGCACTTACTTTTTCAAAAGATAGTTTGCAGAAAACAGAAAGCCAACTTTTAAATGAATTTGAAAATGCAACTGATGATGCAGTTTTCAGGAACTCAATTGCATTTGGCGATACGATTGCTGCTGTCATTTTGAAAAGAGCCGCTGCCGATAATTATAAAAAAACAAGAGGCATGGCCAAGTATAGTGTATTTAAAGAAACAGGTAAGTGGCAGCAAACACCACCCGACTATGCAGATGCAGTAGAGCCGAACTGGCGATTGATAAAACCAATGCTGTTAGATTCAGCTTCGCAATTTAAACCAACACCTCCGCCGCCTTATGATTTAAATAAAAACAGCAGGTATTATAAAGAGTTAATGGAAACATATACCGTGAGTAAACAATTATCGCTTTCGCAGGATACTATAGCCCATTACTGGGATGACAATCCTTTTGTAACAGAACATGAAGGACATTTAATGTTTGCTACTAAAAAAACTACACCCGGTGGTCATTGGATGGGTATCATTTCTATTTTATGTAAACAAACAAACACAGATGCTGTAAAGACTGCAAAAATTTATGCTCTTACTTCCTGTGCCATCTTTGATGGATTTATTTCCTGCTGGGATGAAAAATATAGTAGCCGTATGGTGCGGCCTGTTACTGTAATCAGAGAAAATATAGAATCTGAATGGAATGCTTTATTGCAAACACCTCCTTTTCCAGAATACACCAGTGGGCATAGTGTTATTACAGCATCGGCAGCCACTGTACTTACAAATTTGTTTGGAGAAAATATTTCCTTTCATGATACAACAGAACTTGAATATTTAGGATTGCAGCGTTCCTTTACTTCTATTCAACAAGCAGCAGACGAAGCTGGCATCAGCCGCTTATATGGTGGCATACATTATCGTTCGGCAATAGAAGAAGGGAAGAAACAGGGCCAACAAGTGGGCAGATTGTATAATCTTACATTCAACTAGTTTTTGTAAAAAAATTATTTGAATTGAATGACCTTCAGGCTGTCATTATTTTTTGCCAATATAAAAGCTTCTTTATCTCCTCTTTTTATTTTTCGGATATGCCGCACTTCGCCTTTTATCACCAGTCCATTCAATGATTCGCAACTGAAATTTCCATTTCCTTTATTAACAAGGATAGTTCCATAGTCCGCATCATATTTTCCTAACTGTATATTACAGGGGTAAAAATTTCCAGCTAATAAAATATCTGGCTTATCATCACTATTCGCATTTATAACCACCGCATCCCGATAAGAACTTAACTGAGCTTCCCATGGCAATTCCTTTACCGAAAAAATCCAGTTGCCATTATTTATTAAAACTACATTAGAAAAATCATCGACAGAAAGTACGGATGCCTTTTTTAATTTGGCTTTGCCAAACAAATCATTTAATGAGGCTTTGGCAAAATCCTCTGCATATAAATATTTCTTTTTCATGCCTGGCATTTGCTTTTGCAGCTCCTCTTTATTGGCAAATGGAATTTCTTTGTTGCCCAGGTAGTAAGTTAATATTTGTTCTTTCTTATCATTATCATCATAATCGTTATAATATAATTTTACCGGTTGTAACGGTGTTGCTTTTAACCGGTTATTTAATCCAAGATTACCGGCTATTAAATCAAAGTCGCCATCACCATCCACATCAACCGGCAATAAAAAATTCCACCAACCTTTTTTATCGGTCAGGGATATTTTATCAAACTTTCCTTTTTCATTTTTAAAAGCAACCAGGCCACCCCATTCTAATGCAATCACTAAATCATTATCACCATCTTTGTCCATATCTACCCAGTCTGCATCTTTCACAAAACCTATCGTGGCTAATTCTTTATTATATGTATTGGTTACATCTGTGAATATTCCAGTACCATCATTCTTTAATAAACAGGATGTTGGAATTTTTCCATACTCCCAGGGTACTGCACGACCACCAATAAATAAATCAATAAACCCATCACCGGTAAAATCATAAGGCACTACACAAGATGCAGTCATTAGCAGATTACCAAATGCATTATTCAATTTAGAAAAATTGCCGGCATCATCATTCAGATAAATTCTTGGCTTAAGGTATTCACTATTGCCAAAATATTCATTGCCTCCGCTTGCTACTATTAAATCGATGTGCTTATCATTATTTACATCTGCCCAACAGGCATCAACATCTTCATAAACACTGTCCGCATTTAAAGCAGGTTGAATAGATTGAATAAATTTCCCGGAAGGCTGTTGAAGATATAAAGCCGGCTTTTTAAGTTTGGAAGCTCCAACAAAAAAATCTTCTAATCCATCGCCATTTACATCAGCAGTTGCTAATGCCGGTCCTTCTCTCGATGACATAAAAGGTATCAACGGCTCCCGATCAAATTCATTAAACGGATTTTCTTCGTGCCGGTAATTAATATTTGTTTCAGCTGTAATATCGGTTACTGGTTTTGTTAAATGCTGTAGCCGGTTTAAAATTATTGAATAGTCAAATTTTGGTAACCCTTTTTTGTATGAGACAGTAAAAATTGAATCGGGCTTCCATTTTAATTTTTCAAATCCATTATCGGGCCATATTAAAATGATTGAATCAATTTTAGTTGTGCCCAGTCCAATATGCAATGGCAATTCCATACTTCCCTGAAAACCCCTGACAGGGAATTTTTCATAGGTTCTAATTTCGTTACCCGAAAAAATTACAGCTTTAGCACCCGTTGCATTTATATTTTGATTAGCACCATTTAATTTTAACTCGATAAATGATTTTTTTTCTGCGTTGTCGTTGGTTGTATTCTTATAAAGCAGAGCGGGGTCATTTATATTATTCACCACCACATCCAGGTCGCCATCATTATCAAAATCTGCATACACGGCGCCATTTGAAAAAGTGGGCTGATCTTTCTTAATTTGTAAACCAATATCTTCAAACTTTGCTTCGTGTTTATTTAAATAAAATTTATTCTTCAGTTTTATCTGCGGAAATTTTTCTATCAATGCCAGATCTTTTTCACTCAGCTTATTATTTCTTGCCTTCTCCTGTATCTCAGCACTGCTTATATAATTTATATAATCAAAATCGTTCATCCGTTTTGGAATTCCATTACTTATAAAAAGATCTTTCCATCCATCATTATCAAAATCCAGAAACAAAGATGCCCAACTCCAGTCTGTTGCAAATACACCGCTATACAATCCTATTTCGCTAAACAAATTATTACCCCGGTTTAATTGTAATGTATTTCTTGCAAACTGCGGATGATACCCGTGTTTAATTTTAAAATTATAAATATTGTATTCATCTTCCCCCAATGATCGTTTTAAAATATAGGGGTCCTGTGGCATCATATCCAATGAAATAATTTCCGGCAAAGCATCATTCGTAAGATCTGCCACATCCACACCCATACTAAACTGGCTGGTGTGCATCGTTTCCTCCTGTAGCACGTCTTTATATGTTCCATCTTTTTGATTGATGTATAAATAATCATTTTCGTGAAAATCATTACCAATATAAATATCCGGCCAGCCATCCAGATTAATATCTGATACAGCAATTCCTAAACCATAGCCAATAATATATCCGGTAATTCCGGTTGACTTTGTAACATCCGTAAATTGTATGACCTCTTTATTTTCCTGGCTTACCGAAAAATTATTTCTAAAAATATAATCACCCGCTAGCGTATCGAATGTATTAAAATAGGATTGCCGCTCATTATATGTACCTGTAAACCGAAGCGAATGATTTAAGAGATACATATCCAGGTCGCCGTCCATATCATAATCTAAAAAAGCGGCTTGTGTACTGAATCCTGAAAAATCAAGTCCCATTTTTTTTGCTTCATCTTCATAAAATGGGATCCCGTTTTTGTCAATGCCTTTACAAATTAAAAATTGATTTTTTGCTTTTAGTATGTCGTAGTTACCAACCCGGCAAATATAAATATCCAGCATCCCATCATTATTAATATCGACGACAGAAATACCGGTGCTCCATCCACCATCGTTGGGAATTTTGGCAGCCGCTGTTACATCCTCAAACTTTAAATTACCTTTATTCAGGTATAATTTATTTTGTTCCTGGTTTGATGAAAAAAATAAATCGATAAGTCCGTCATTATTAAAGTCACCGGCTCCTACTCCAGCGCCGTTATAGAAATATAAATATTTGAACAAATTAAACTCAGGTGTAGGTGTTAGTTTGTTCGAGAAATTCAGCCCGGTTTGTTTGCTTTCCAAAACTTCAAACATTGCCAGCGTTTTTTCTTTTTTATTTGTACACGAAAAAAGAAAAAAGAGTATAGCAATTATGCGAAAATGCTTTTTTATAAGACAGACTTTCATTTTTCAATTAATCATTTATAGTTCGGCACATATTCGGGATTCATAGTTTTTACTCCTTTATCATATATAGTAACGGACTATCATTATTCCTTAAAAATAAAATGTGATTCTTACTATTGCCTGGCAATAGTACAATATCTCGAACCATTCCGGTAATACTTAATCCCGTCTTCATCGGCGGCATTTCGGCAAATTCTCTTTTGCCCTGATTTACCAGTACGGTTCCATAACTAGCGTCTAATCTTCCAAATTGTGGCAGACAATCTAAAATATTTCCACCGAGTATTAAATCTGTTTTTCCATCCCGATTAATGTCGCGGCACAAAATGCTATTGATGCTTGATAGTTGTGCAGCAGGTGGTAATTCTTGTATCGTAAAAATTCCTCCCCCATCATTATAAGCAATACAACTTGCAGAGTAGTTAAATGTTTTTACAGTTGCTGTTTGTATTAACCCCGGGCTGAATAAAGTTTGAATTGTTTTTTCTGCAAACATCTTATGTCGCAGGTTTTCCTTTTTCAATGATGGTATGGCATCTGTAAAGTCCTTTTTTAGAAATACGGATACATCTTTTCCGTCTATTGTTTTTGAAAATATCTTGTCGGGCAACCCATTCAAATCAAAATCATTTATCCAGAGTTTTACCGGATTTTTTTCGGTCGGTCTTAAATAAAAATTTTCGCCATAATTGCCCATCACCAAATCCATATCTCCGTCACCATCCAGATCTGCCGCCTTTATTGTTTGCCACCAGCCAAAATAATTCTCCATATTTGTTTTCACTATTTCGAATTTTCCCTGGATATAGGAATAGATTACCGGCGCCATCCATTCTCCGACTAGAATTAATTCTTTTTGTTTATCCCCAGTCACATCCATCCACAAAGCATCCGTAACCATTCCAATATTTACATTTGAAGAACTTCCATTGGGAGGTTCCAATATATCTTTTGTTACATCTGTGAATTGTGGCTTCCCCGGTTTACTTTCATTTTTATACATATAACTGGCCGGAGAAACACCATAATTAAAAGAGGTGCTTCGGCCTCCAACAAACAAATCAAGATCGCCATCATTATCATAATCATTTGCACAAGCAACTGAAACATTTGAACTGTTAATAGGAAATGCGGTAGAGTCTTTAATAAAATTTCCTTTCCCATTATTTATATAAAGCCGATGTTGCAATAATCGGTGTCTTGGTGTCAGATTATTGCCACCAGACCCGATAAATAAGTCTTCGTCTCCATCGTTATCACAATCAAAAAATAAAACAGCAACATCTTCAAACTCTTTATCTTTTTCAAAAGCAGTGTTTTGTTTTTTTACAAAGCCATTTTTATTCTGAAGATATAATTGCCCCGCCTGACCCTGTGCACCGCCGATATAAATATCAACCCAGCCATCTTTGTTTACATCAGCAACAGCAGCTTTTGGACCCGCTCTTGAAAGCGTTACCGGAATGTTTCGTTCCTGGTAAAAATCCACAAAGTCGTCTTCCCGATGTTTCTCAAAAAAACTGTCTGTTTTTTCAAATACGAATTCTGGTTTTTTTATTTCAACAGCAGGCATTGATAACTCTTTTCCTGATTGCTGCAGGGTATGTACTTTATTAATTTCCGGTTTTATAATTTTCGTAGTTGTTTTATTTGGCCAGCCTATCGTTACACTGTCAATAATTTTATTCCCCAGCCCTGCAATAATTTTATAATCACAACTACTTTGAAAACCCCGGCTCGGAATTACCTCCCGTGTTATTATTTCATTGCCACAATAAATTTTAATTAAACTTCCAATGGCAAAAGTGTTTGTGCCAGTACCTTTCAGTTGTATACCAATAAAGTTGTTGGCTGATATTTCTCTGCTGTTATTTTTATAAACAAATGAAGGCATATTAACATTGTTCACAATCAAATCAAGATCGCCATCATTATCTAAATCGCCATAAGCAGCTCCGTTAGAAAAAGATGGCGTAGTGAATCCCCAATTTTTTCCTTCATCAGAAAATTTCAGGCCGCCCATATTTCTATATGCTTTATTGATTACGGGCACAGATGGCATACTGTCTATGATAAGTTGCAATTCTTCTTTTTTTCCTGTCAATGCCATTTTCTGATACACTTCATTCCCAAAAAAATCAATAAAGTCCTGATCAATTACATCTTTATAAATACCATTGCACACATACAAATCATTCAAGCCGTCATTATCGGCATCAAAGATCAATGCACCCCAGCTCCAGTCGGTTGCGGATACGCCACTGTAATAAGCAGTCTCTTTAAATTTTCCATTCCCGTTATTTATTTGCAGCGCATTTTGCTGAAACTGATGATAGAACCCTTTATTCTGTTTTGTTTGGTAGAGATCATAATTTTCGAACGAAGAAGTTGTTTTCAATCTGTACTCATCACCGGGTAACATATCGGTTGTAAAAATATCAGGGTATCCGTCATTATTAATATCTGCAAGATCGGCACCCATTGATGCCATACTTGTATGCTCAATCATCTGCTCCAACTCTTCTTTAAAAGTTCCGTCTTTTTGATTGATATATAAATAATCTCTTTCAAAAAAATCATTGGAGATATACAGATCGGGATAACGATCGCCGTTTACATCTCCAACCGTTATTCCTAAGCCAAACCCAATCAAACTCCCATAGATATTAGCCTGCTCACTTACATCTCTAAATTTGCCATTATCATTCCGCATGAGCTTATCCCCACCGCCTTTAATAAAATCTTCTACCGGCCAATCTTTTGCCCTCAATTCTCTTTTGTTTGAATAGTTCAATGTATTTACCGGAATAAAACTATTATTCAGAATATAACAATCCAGATCGCCGTCGAGATCATAATCAAAAAAAGCGGCATGCGTTGAATACCCGCCTTCATCCAATCCGTATTCTTTTGCTTTTTCTGTAAAGGTGAGATCGTGATTGTTGATGAAGAGTGAATTTGTTTCTTTGTTTTTCCATTTATCAATGCCAGCATTACAAATGTAAATATCCAACCATCCATCATTGTTGATATCTGCCATCACAACACCTGTATTCCATTTCCCCTTTTCCCCTATGTCAGCTTTGGCAGAAATATCTTCAAATTTAAAGTTCCCTTTATTTAAAAATAATTTATTCGACTCCGTATTTGAAGTCATCAGCACATCGTCTAAGCCATCATTATTAATATCTCCAATAGCCACACCACCACCATTGTAAAAATTCCGATAGTTAAAAATATTAAAGCCTTTGGTGTTTTCTACTTTATTAAAAAAATCAATTCCTGAATTTTTATTAAGGCTGAATAGCGTTTCCGGCTTTTTGCTGTTGCAAGAAGTAAATAAAACAATTAACAAACAAAAACCTGGTAATAAAATATGTTTCATCTGTCTTTTTGGAAATTAATTTCTTTCGTGCAAGATAAGTTTATAGGTTAAAAAAAAAGGCCATCCCGAAAGTAATCGGGATGACCTTTTGCTTTTCTATATGTGCTATCTGCTTACAGAATTAATAACCTACGTTTTGTTTCAAATTTGGATTTGAAGAAAGTGCAACGTTTGGAATTGGAAATAAAACTCTTGATGCCGGAGAAGCAGAAGCTCTTTGATCAACCGGATCATTAAACTTTCCAAAACGAATCAAATCATTTCTTCTCCATGCTTCCAGATAAAGCTCTCTTCCTCTTTCTGCCAATAATGTTGTTAAATTAACTACCGGTAATGCAGCTATTCCTCTTGTAGCACGAACAGCATTTACGATTGCTGCTGGTGTTTGTGCATCTGTACCACCTCTTAGAATTGCTTCGGCTTTCATCAGGCGTACATCTGCTAAGCGGAAGAATGCAAATTCATTTGCGCTACCCCAACCACCACCATTCATCTCAGCGGGGTTTAATGGCCATTTATTTGTTCTGATTCCTTTGGCTTCTGTAGAAAAGAATAAGCTCACCTCAGGAGTAAATATTAATGGATTTCCGCTTCTGTCTTTTAAATCTCCCACGGGATTTCCAATAGTTTTACCTGAAGGACCTTGTTGCTGGCCGATTAAAAATCCAGCTGGACGACCGCTTACACTTGTAAAGCCTGGAATATTTGCAGATTTGCGTGGGTCACCAACCGGAAAGCTGTTATAAAAATCAGCCAAAGTGGTAAAACCATTCCATCCATCGGGTGTCATGCTATAATGGTTACCCATACATGATGCCCAAACCATATTAATACCATCACTATTTTTGCGCACAAAAATATTTTCAGTAGATTTTGTACCATTATCCCAGGTAAAATTATCCCAGTAATTACTATTAATTGCTAATGCAGGATTAGCAGAGATTGCATTTGTAAGAGCAATAACTTGATTCATGTCAGCTGCTGCAAAAGTAAAAGGACCTGCAGGAGTTCCCGGCTCTTGTTTAAAAACAGCTTTATTAAGATATGCTTTTGCCAAGAGAAACTGTGCTGCTTCTTTTGTTGCTTTGCCTCTTGTCGCATTGGTAAATGCAGGCAATGTTGGAATAACCGCTTGCAATTCGCTAATGATAAAATCGACAGCCTCAGAACGGGTATATACATCCGGCAAATCTGCTACTGCAGCAGTAGCTGGTCTATGCTGCACCTGGCCCCATAAATCACATGAGATATAAGAAAAATAGGCACGCAAAAATTTAGCCTCAGCCTGAGTTGCGCCAGAACTTGTTTCAGCAAGCAATGTTGTTTGAAACAAAGCACCATTTACACCATTCCAAGTATCATTGATTTGGTTGTGTGCACCATCCCATGTATGCAGATGGAGTTTGCGCCATGTACCAAAATCATCCCAGTCAGTACCACGTGTTGGTCCCATTAACTCGTCGGTTGTATGCTCATTCATTGCATACCAGTTTCCCTGACCTATTAACTGATTCAATTGGTTATACACAGATGAAAGAGATGGGGGCGTTGGTGCGCCACCCGCCGTTGGTGGCGGTATTGAAAGCGGATCTTTAACTGTTACATCAAGCTTAGTGCAAGATGAACCACCAATCACTGCTGCAGAGAGCAAAATCAGTGAAAATTTATTTATTATTTTTTTCATATCTTTTTTTTAAGTTTTTATTTTAGAAGCCAAGATTAATTCCAAGAGTAACTGTTCTTGCTTTAGGATATCCTGCATAATCAAATCCCCGTGATGGAACCCCACCCAACTGATGGTCTACGTTTACTTCAGGATCTAATCCAGAATAGTTTGTAATTAAAAACAGGTTTTGTCCTGATAAAGAAGCTGTCAACGATTTAATAACCTTGCTTTTTACATTAAAGCTATAACCAACCAATGCATTTGACAAGCGGAGAAAATCTCCTTTTTCTAAGAAACGAGAAGATACGCTACCCGGATTGATTGGGTCTTCATTACTGTTCGCAACAGCATAGGTTACATTGTGTGCAGTTTTTACAGCACCTTTCAATAATAAGGCATTTGCTGTATTGTTGTAAACATAAAAACCTTGTGAAGTGTTCATAAAAATACTTGCATTCCATCTGCCATAAGAAAAATTATTAGTTAAACCAGCAGTAAATGTAGGCAATGCGCTACCCAACAGTTGATCTTTTGCTCCATCTGCATAACGGGCATCGCCGTTACCATCAAAGCCCAGAAACAGCGGCATCTTCCATGTAAACAATGGATAACCATTTGCAAAAGTTTGAGCAAATGCACCAGACAAACCCTGACCATTAACAGCGCCGGTATTTACAGTCACGTTAAAATCGTTTAGTTCATTTTTTAAGAATGTCATATTGTAGCTGATATCCCATTTAAGTTTAGTACTCTTAAGAGCCTGATAATTTAAACTGAATTCCCAACCTGTATTCGTTACAACACCTGGAAGGTTTTGAAAATAATAACTGGATGCACTAAATCCACCCGGAACTGGTCCATAAAATAAAAGGTTCTTGCTTTTCTTTTGATAATAATCGACAGTACCAGATAAACGGTTGCCTTTTAATGCAAAATCAAATCCAACTCCGGTAGTTGTTGTTTCTTCCCATTTCAAATTTTTATTTCCCTGGTGAAGAAAATCTGTTCTTGGTGTACCACCATTTCCAATATAGGTCTGCTGAAGATCAATTGCATCATAAGTACCTAATCCCTCTGAGTTTCCCAACTTACCATAGTTGGCACGGATACTAAAATCAGTGAATACTTTTCCAAGTGAGTTTTTAGCAAAATCTTCATTCAACAATTTCCATTTAACCGCAAATGCCGGAAAGGTTCCATATTTATTATCTGCACCAAATTTTGAAGAACCATCAATCCTTACCGTAGCTGTAAAATAATATTTATTGTTAATCGTATAGTTTACACGACCAAAATAAGATTGCAATTCAGATTTATAATAGAACGGTAGTCCACCTACCTTCGTATTTTTAAAATTATTCATATCCTTTATAAATACATCGGTTGGCGTTACAACTGGAGTATTAAGCCCCCAAGCTACGATGCTTGAGCCTGTACCTTCAGTTGACTGATATGAATATCCCAATACAGCATTGATATCCTGTGAACCGAAAGATTTGTTATAAGTCAATGTATGTTCAATAAGATTTGTATTCAATTTCAAATCC